>CAIVKH010000191.1 GCA_903906425.1 uncultured bacterium | reverse complement strand
GGGGTGCAAAGCGTTGGTTGCCTCTGCCGGCGCCGCCGCGGCCGTCGCCGGTACGGTAGGTGCCTGCGCTGTGCCACGCCATGCGGATGAGCAACGGTCCGTAGTGGCCGAAATCCGCCGGCCACCAGTCCTGCGACTTCGTCATCAGCGCCGCGAGATCTTTCTTCACGGCAGCCAGATCGAGACTCTTGAATTCCTTGGCGTAGTTGAAATCTCCGCCCATCGGATTGGACCTGGAAGAATGCTGGTGCAGCAGATCGAGCCTCAACTGGTTCGGCCACCAGTCCTCGTTCGTCGTGCCGCCGATTGTGTTTTTATGCGTGCCGCCTGTCACCGGACATTTGTTTTCTTCATTCATGATTCAATTCCTTTCGCAACAAAAACTGTCGAACCGCGCCATCCATGATGGACTTCACATTCACTGCTCTCACGCAATTATTGCAGAATCGGCAGTGCCGGCAAGTTCCAATCATTGGAAAGTCTCGAGCGCGGACTTTGCCAATCATTGGAAATTCCGCAGCCTTGCGCGGAGAGCGGTTTTTTGGAATTTTTCGAAGACGGAATGGATTGCGGGCGTATGATTGAGTCAATGAACGAAGGGAATCCAGGCGGCGAAAAACTGCCGCGTCAAGCACGGCGGCTGGTGGTTCCGCGCGGCGCGATGCCGCGCGCGGAGGCTGCCGCTTTGTCGCGCGGTGTCTGGCCGGCGTGGCTGGTTTCGTTCGCATTTCACGGCGCGCTGGTCGGATTGTGCTGGGCGGGCTGGCCGCAGGAACCTGCGCCGCAGCCGCGCGAAATCGAGGTCAGGATCACCTACATTGACGAGCCGCCACCGCCACCGCCCGAACCGGCGAAACCGAAGTTGATCGCGAAGGCCGAGCCACCGCCGGCCCCGGAGCCGGTGAAGATTGCCCCGCAGCTTCCGCCAAAACATGTCGAGCCGCCGCCGAAAATTTCTCCGCCGCCGCCGGAGAAAATCATCGCGAAAGTTGAGCCGCCGCCGGTGCCGCAACCGATGCCGCAGGTCGCGCCGAAGATCGAACTGGCCGCGGCGATTTCGCCCGCGACGATTGCACTCGTGCCACCGCCGCCCGCCGCACCGATTGCCGAGCCGACTGTCGCGCCTCCCGTGCCGCCGGACGCGGCAGCGGTTGCGAGCGATGACGGGGAAATTTCGGGCTACTGGACGGATGTTCGCGGCTCGATCATCCGCCATTTGAAATATCCGCGTCTTCCGGCGGGCACGCAGGCGAACACGAATATTCTTCTCCGCATCACGATTGATTCGACCGGTCGGCTCGTCGAGGCCGTGGCGGAAAATTCGAAGCCGTCGCCGTATTCGCTGGCGGCGCAGCGTGCGGTCGAACGATCGGCGCCATTCGCGCCGCCAGGCGCCGATGTTCCGCGTATCGTTGAATTACCGGTGCGTTTCGAGCGCGCAGAATAGCGAATCGTTCTCATGAAGAAGATTTTGCTCACCATTATTTCCACTGCCGTCAGTTTTGTACCCGTGGCCGGTTGGGCCTGCGCGTGCGGCTGTGGCGTCTTCGATGTTGGAACCAGCGCGATGTTTCCCGAGGGCGGGGGCGGCACTGTTTATTTCGAGTACGATTATCAGGATCAGAATCGCAACGAGCACGGATCATCGCGTGCGCCCGCGGAAAATAATGACGACAAGGAAATCCGCTCGCATTTTTACACCGCCGGTATTCAATACATGTTCAACCGCGATTGGGGCGTTCAAGCCGATGTGCCCTACGTGGCCAGAACGTTCAAAGTTGCCGGTGAGTCTGACGGTGAACTCGCGACGACCGATTGGAACCAGATCGGCGATATCCGGCTCCGCGGAATTTACACCGGATTTTCGCCCGATCTTTCGTCCGGTGTGAATTTCGGGTTCAAGCTTCCGGCCGGCAGCTTCAGGCACGACGGCGATCCTGTGGATATTGATCGCGACACGCAGATCGGAACCGGCAGCACCGATCTTTTGCTCGGCGGATTTCATCGCGACAACCTCACCAGCGACGGCGCGTGGAGCTGGTTTGCGCAGGCGCAGCTCGACCTGCCCGTGCTCGCGCAGGACGATTACCGTCCCGGCGTCGAACTCGATGCCGCCGTGGGCAGCTATTACAGCGGCTTCCGGATTGGCGGCGTGAAGATCCGTCCTGTCGCGCAGTTGGTGGGATCGGAGCGCACGCGCGACACAGGCGCGAATTCAGCGGACCCCGTCGCATCGGGCTACCAGAGGTTGCTCGTCGCGCCGGGCCTCGAACTCGACGCGCACCCGGTCCGCATTTATGCCGACGTGGGCCTGCCCGTGTATGAACATGTCACCGGCGACCAGCTCGTGGCCCCCGCCACAGTGAAGGTCATCGTCAGCTATATGTTCTGACGGCGACTTCCAATGATTGGAAGTTCTGCGCCGCGGCGTTTCCAATCATTGGAAACTTGCGCGACGCGCGCGGCGCGGATTACAAGGGCGGCATTATCCGGGCGAAAGACGACATGAATGAAAGGACGCGAAGGCTGCTCTTGATGCAGGGATTCTGTTACCGCGATGTGGACACTGAACCGGGGATTTGTCACCTGGCACGCTGGACGCCGCTGAGCTGTGCCGCGTTCGGAACCGCCGGTCTTGTCGCGGGGCTGATGTCTTTCGGCACATCGTCTTTCCCGGCCATCGCCTCCCTTTCCGCTCTGTGTGCTGGCAGCGGCTGGTTCTTCATCGTCCTCGGTCTCCTGACGTTGACCGGTGGACTGACCCGCCGCAGCATTTATGATCGCCTCTACAACGCAACCGTGAAGCACATCTTTCGCACATCGCCCGTGCCCCGGCACGGCGCGCCGCGGCGGTTCGGGTGCGCCATTGGAGGCGTCATGTATGGCGCGAGCGGAATTGGGTTCCTGTCTGGCAACGTCTGGCTCGCGTTCATCCCCGCCGCGTTCATGGTGGGCTTCGCGGCAATCGCCGGCCTCACGCAGTGGTGCTTTGCCTCCGCTTTGTATGCGGGCGTCTTTCATCGCTGTCGTTGATCTCGAACTTGTTTTCCAATCAAGGCCGCCTGCATAAATGTCTTAATTTTTCTGAAGACGGGTCGCGGGCCCTGCGTAATAGTGCTTGTACAGCCCGAAAGTCGTGCACCGACAAACAAAAAATCGAAGGAGAAATCATGCGAAGAATGTGGTTACTGGCCGCCGTCGCGACTGTCGCGATGGGCGCGAATGCTCAAACAACAAAACTGCCGCCGGTGACGGTGAACGAATCGCCGCTGAAGGAGGAGGCCGCCGTCGGGCCGTATGACCAGCCGGAGTGGACGACCGAGCGCCGCTTTCCGACCACACGCGTCTATTTGCAGCAGACGCCATGGAACGTCGGCGTCGAACAGTGGGTCCGCACGTTCTGGAACGACGGAGACGCCGGAACGCATCACCGCTTTTATGAGGAATTCGAACTCGGCCTGCCGCATCGCTTCCAACTCGATGCCTACGAAGTCTGGACCATTGACAAGAACAGCACGACCGCGCAGCGCGAATGGTCGCTGGAACTCCGCTACGCGCTGGCCGACTGGGGAAAAATTCCGCTCAATCCGACGCTTTATTACGAGTACGCGTTTGCTCACAACGACGCGAATGTCGGCGAGGCCAAGCTGCTGCTGGGCGACGAGCTCGCGAACGGCTGGCACTGGGGCGCGAACCTTTCGTACGAGTGGAGCTACGGCGGCGAACAGTCGAAAGAATACATGGAAACATTCTCGATCAGCAAAACCATCGTTGATCGCAAACTCAGCGCCGGCATCGAAGGCCTGTATGCCAGCGAGTCGGAAAAAGACTCGCGCCACAATCCGTCCAACTGCCTCGAAGTCGGCCCGAGCATCCAGTGGCGCCCCACGAAGAACACGCACCTCGACGTCGTCCCGCTCATCGGCATCACCGACGACGCGCCCGCCGTGGAATCATTCCTCGTCTTCGGCTACGACTTCGGCCTCGGCAGCGAGCCGAACGCCGCGCCGGTTTCCACGAAGATCCGCTGATCGCAACTTCCAATGATTGGAAATCTGCCGGGCCGGCTTTTCCAATCATTGGAAAACAACGGGGCCGTAGCTCGGCCCCGTTTTCTTTTCGCCATCGGCAGCTCAGATTTCGCCGCTGGCATCCATCGTGTCGTTGAAGAATGCGTTGCGGCCCTTGTCGAGATTGATCTCGTGGTCGCCGTCCTTGAATGTGCAGGACACGCTCAGGCCCTGCTTGAACGTCTTGTTCAGGGTGTCGGCCACGTTCTCGTGAAGGATCGGCGTCTTCTTGTCGGCGCCGAGCACGACCGCGGTCTGATATTTCATGATCTTCCCGTCATCGACGCTGACGATGTAGTTGCCGCCGTCGCCGCTGATGTCGATCCTGGCGTCCTTGACCGCTTCGACTTTTCCCCAGCCGCTGAAGACCGCGGTGAGGAACGCCGCAGCCGCCTCGCGCTGCTCTGCGCTGGCAGCCTGCACGTACACGACGACCCAGTTGCCCGGCTCCGTCGCGTACGCGGCCTTCACACCTGCGAGGTCCTTGCCGTCGTAGCTGCCACCCGATAGCTGCAGCGCGCCGACACCGATACAGCCCTTGTTCAGGCCGACCATTTCGCAGGCGCAGGGCGCCTTGCAACTGCACGTTTCCGTGTAGAGTCCGGTGGCCTTGAACGGATGTTTGTCGGCTGCGCGGACCTGGCTTGCCGCAAGAATCAGGGCAAGCATCATAACGAACTTCCCACTCTTCATCTTCGCTCCCTTTCCCTTTTTTCGCGCCGTCATTGCGGCGGCGCCTCGCCGGAAAGGTAACGAACTTCCGCGGAAAATCAAAAGGCAGGCCGGCCCGTTGCGACGCGGCCAGCGGCAGGAGCGAACCGGAATTACGATCGCGTCGCGGCGGCCAGTTGTTCGAGTTTCCGCTTCGCCGCGCCCGAGTCAATTGATTGAGCGGCCAGCGCAAAGCCGGCTTTCAAGCTGGCCGCTTTTTGACCGGCGACCAGCGCGGCCGCTGCGTTGAGGAGGACGATGTCGCGCGCCGGGAATTCTTCTCCGGCGAAAACGCGTCTGATTATTTCCGCATTCTCCTGCGGCGTTCCGCCCCGCAAGTCTTCCGTTTTCGCAACCGGAAGTCCGACATCGCGTGGATGAATTTCGAACGTGCGGACTTTTCCATCGCGCGCTTCCGCGACAAAGCTTGTACCTGTCGTCGTGAATTCATCGAGGCCGTCGCTGCCGTGAACGACGAAAAGATGTTTCGCGCCGAGCTGCGCGGCGGCCTCGGCCAGCATCGGCACGAGATGTTTTGCATACACGCCGATGACGCCGTGCTGCGCTCCCGCCGGATTCGAAAGCGGGCCGAGGATGTTGAAGATCGTGCGGATTCCGATTTCCTTTCGCGGCCCGATCGCGTGCTTCATCGCCGGGTGCAGCGCCGGCGCGAAAAGAAATGCTATGCCGATTTCGCGCAGGCATCGCGACATGACGGCTGAATCAACTGCGATGTTCACGCCGAGCGCTTCGAGCACATCGGCGCTGCCGCTGCGGCTGGACACGCTGCGGTTGCCGTGCTTCGCGACGATTGCGCCCGCGCCCGCCGCGACGAATGCGACGGCGGTGGAAATGTTGAACGTGTGCGCGCCGTCGCCGCCGGTGCCGCAGGTATCAATCACGATTTCGTTTTCGCGTTCGACGCGCGTGAAATGTTCGCGCATCGCCTGAGCGCTGCCGGCGATCACGTCGGCGGTCTCGCCGCGAATCCGCAGCGCGGTGATGTACGCCGCGATCTGCGCGGGCGTCGCGTTGCCGTCCATAATGTCGCGCAGCGATTGCAGCGCATCCTCGCGCGTGAGCGTCTGGTTCTCGGCAAGCTTGGCTATGGCTTCGCGGATCATGATCAGGTTTCGGGTGTCGGGTTTCAGGTGTCAGGAAGGTTTTGTACGTGCAACCTGTTTCTTCGCGAACGGAGGATTTCCTTCGCGCACGATCAATTTCGCCACCGCGGGATCGGGCGGCATTGTGAAAACTTCGTTCAGCTTGATTTTCAAATTCGGAAAGGCGGCGCTGACAAGCGTGTCCTCCTTCTTGAAAACATGGAGCAGCCGGTAATTCGCTCCGTCGAGCGAGAGCACCTCCACTATCTCGGGAAACGGCGTGACGATCCAATATTCCTGCACACCGGCTCGCGCATAGAGCCGGCTCTTTCGCAGGCGATCATTTTGCGCCGTGCTGTCCGACAAAATCTCAACGACCAGCTTTGGCGGCCCTTCAAAATGCGTGCCCTTGTCCTGCGTCTTGTCGCACACCACGAAAATATCCGGCTGGACAATGTCTTCCTCGGAAAGCTTCACGTCCATCGGCGCGACGAAGACTTCGCACGGACCTTTGCGGAATTTTCTACGAAGCGCATCGGAGATTTCCATCGAGATGCGCTGATGCCGGGACGTCGGACTGGGTGACATCGCGAACGCCTCGCCCCCGATGATTTCCCACCGCTGGTCATCCGGCCACGTGCGGTACTCGTCCCACGTGTATTTCCTGCGAATCTTGTATGCCGTCGCGCCCATGCCGCAAAATCTACGCCGCAGCCTCAGCGCGTGACAACGTGATTTTCCAATGATTGGAAACCATCGCGCGCGGGTTTTTCCAATCATTGGAAGTTGCGGTTCAGCTTTTCTCCAGGCCGAATTTGCGGACCTCGTCGAGGGCGTAGCGGTCGGTCATGCCGGAGATGTAGTCGCAGGCGGCGCGCCAGACGCCGTCTTTTTCGATCCGCGCCTGCGCCTTGTGGCCCATGACTTCGGGATGCCCGACGTAGTGGAGAAAAAGTTTCCGCATCAGCGCGACGGCTTCGCGGTTGGCGCTCTCGACGGTCGGGTGCCAGTAGACGTTTTTGAAAAGAAATTCGCGGAGCTGCGCCACGAGCGGCAAAAGCTTCGGGCTGAAGTTCGCGATGCGTTCGGGGCAGTTCATCACGTCGGCGGGCGATTTCGGTTTGTGCTTTTCGAGCTGCGCCGAGGTGTGGTCAACGATGTCCTCGACCTGCAAATCAATCAGCGCGCGCACGCCCATGAGCAGCCGCTCGCTGCCGGCGAGGCCGGGATAGTTCCTTTCGGCGCGGCCGACGGCGCGGTGCCAGATTTCCAGCGTGGAGAGCATGTCATCGTTGAGCAGGCCGGCGTCGAGGCCGTCGTCCACGTCGTGCGCGCAATAGGTGAGGTCGTCGGAGACATCGGCGATCTGCGCTTCGAGATACTGGAACGGGCCGATGGGCCGGCCGTCGAGCTGGTAGCCGGGGATGGCTGCCTCGTGTTTGTGGAGGCCCGCGCGCGTCTCCCACGTGAGGTTGAGGCCCGGATAAATCGGATAGCGCTGCTCGAGTTCCTCGACCCAGCGGATGCTCTGCAAATTATGATCGAAGCCGCCGTGATCCTTCATCAGCTCGTTGAGCGCGCGCTCGCCGGAGTGGCCGAACGGGCTGTGGCCGATGTCGTGCGCCAGCGCGATGGCTTCCGTCAAATCCTCGTTCGCCTTCACCGCGCGCGCGATCGTGCGGCCGATCATGGACATCTCGATGGTGTGCGTCAGCCGCGTGCGGTAGTGGTCGGCGGTGCCGTTGATGAAGACCTGCGTCTTGTATTCGAGCCGGCGGAAGCAGCGGCTGTGGACGATGCGGTCGCGGTCGCGCTGAAATTCCGCGCGGCGCTCGTGCGACTGCTCCGGATATTTGCGGCCGAAACTTTCGATGGACTTCGCCGCATAAAGTTCCAACCAGACCTGTTCGAGTATCTCGGTTTCTTTTCTCGCCGGTTGCATGACGCCGAAAGATAGCGGCAGCGCCCGCCTGCGGCAACGCGCAATGATGGCACATGCCATCATGCTGGTTTACGGGCGACGGAGAACATGTTACAAGCGGTGCCATGATTCAGCCCGAACAATTGGTTGGCGGCGAATGGGCCGAGTGGTACCGGCTGTCGCCCGCGCGACGCTGGCAGGAAAGCGCGAAGCTTTGGAAGACCTATCTTGCGCTGGGAGGCTCGCTTGATCCCGAACCCGATACACAAAGTCCTTTCTTCGATGCGCGCGTGCCGCGTCCGAACGCTTCTCATGGGCGGCCAGGCCTGCGTGTTGTACGGCGCGGCGGAATTTAGCCGCGACACGGACTTCGCGATTCTCGCCGACGCTGCAAACCTCGCGCGGCTGCGTCTCGCGCTCGACGACTTGCAAGCTTCCGTCATCGCCGTTCCGCCATTTGAGACAAAATATCTCCGCGCCGGTCACGCCGTGCATTTCCGCTGCCAGCATCCCGACGCCTCGCGACTGCGCGTTGATGTCATGGCCCGGATGCGCGGCGTTGATACGTTCGACAAGCTCTGGCGGCGGCGGACGACCATCGAACTTCCCGGCGGACTCGCCTGCGATCTGCTTTCGCTGCCCGACCTCGTGCGGGCGAAGAAGACACAGCGCGACAAGGACTGGCCGATGATCCGCCGCCTCGTCGAAGCGCACTATTTTCAGAACATCCGAAAGCCGTCACCCGCGCATATCCGCTTTTGGTTTCAGGAACTCCGCACGCCCGAACTCCTCATCGAGTTGGCCGGACACGACATGAAGAACTGCCGAAGCCTCCTGAAAGAACGTCCGCTGCTCGCACACGCCATCGCGGGTGACGCGCAGAAACTGGAGCGCGCACTCACCGTTGAAGAATTCGCGGAACGCGCGCGCGACAGGCTGTACTGGCTTCCGCTCCGCAAGGAACTCGAAAAACTCCGCCATGAAAAGGCGGGCTAGTCCGGCTCTTTCACATCCATGCGCAGCAGGAAATATCCGTAGTCCACATGCAGCTTGCCCGGCTCCGGGATGAACTGCGCGGGAATCCGGTACAGCCCCGCCTGCCCGCACACCACCGCGCCCGACTTGCGCAGCACCGCCATATGTTTCGAAATCGTGGACATCGGCTTGCCCAGCGCCTTCGCCATTTCCGACACCATCTTCGGCTGCCCGTCGCTGAGAATCGAAAGGATCTTCCAGCGAGTAGGCTCGTTGAACGCGAACACCAAAGGCCGCAACGGAAGCAACGGCACCTGCACTGCGGACGAAGAAGTTTCACTCATAAACAGACTCCATTTTCTACCGGGCAAACCATGCCTCATCCCGGGCAAACCAAACTTCACCTCGGGCAAACCAAGGTGAAAGGAAGGCACAGGCACCTACCAATACCACAGAGGAAAGTGAGAGGAAGGCAAAAGTATCTAAAAGTCTGTCGAAGGCATCTACAAGTATGGCAGAAGTATCTTAAAGTCTGACAGAGGCATCTTCAAGTCTGACAAAGG
>CAIVKH010000190.1 GCA_903906425.1 uncultured bacterium | reverse complement strand
ATCTTCAATCCGTTTGACGGTCCGAAGACCATCGCGTTCGACGCAGGAAACTCCTCGTGCGACATGCTTGATCGCGTCACCGGTGAATACATAAGCCGGAACGTACACGGCCCCGTCCCCGTCGTCATCGCCGCGAAAACGGCCTTGCTGATCGAGCTGAAAAAGCCAGGAGCGAACAAGTGAACAACTTTCCAATGATTGGAAAACTAGGAGAGCGAAACTTCCAATGATTGGAAATGATGAAATGAAGACGAAAAGAACAACGATAAAATGCTCCATTGCACTTATCACCGCCCTGCTGCTGATGGCGTTCGGATTGCACGCGGCGGAGTTGGAGGTTGTCGCCCGGCACAAGGCGGTGTTCGCGAAGCCACCGGAGAAAATTCCCTCGCGCATGCATCCGCATGATGCGCCGATTCTCGGCAATGGCGATCTCACCGTCGCGTTCGCCGGCAAACCGGAGTTCCCGCAGTTTTGGATTACGGCGAATGATTTTTGGGAATTCCGCGCGCCGGATCGCGGCGGCGCGCCGAAGCCGCTCGGCCGGCTGATCTTCGAGGCACCGGCCATGGCGGGCGCGAGCTATCGCGTGGAACAGGATTTTCTGACGGCGACGACGACGGGTCGTTTTGAGAAAGACGGCCACACGCTGGTCATCCGCGCCTGGGTGGCGGCGATGGAGAACCTTCTGTTTGTCGAATGCTCCGCAGAAAATAATCCGCTTGAGGTGCGCCTCTCGTTTCATTTTCCCGGCGATGAGTCGCTCGGTGCAGAAAAGGTGGAAGCCAGCAATCCTCCCGATGCCTACAAGCGGAGCGCCAAGGATCCCGCGCCGGTGGAAGAGACGGGCTGGACGGGAGACGCGCTGTGGGCGGAACGCACCTTCGATAAAAATGTTTTTCAGCCCACGCGCCTGGCGTTGGCGGCGCGCGCCGTTGACGTGCCGGTGAGCGACGGGAAGTTCACAGTCAAACCCGGCCAGCCGGTGGTCGTGGCGATCGCCGTGCGCAGTTGGTTCAAGACCACGCAACCGCTGGAGAATGCCCGGCGCCGGGCGCAACGTTTCAGTGCCGATGACGCGGGGCTGCTGCGGCAGATGCACCTGGGCTGGTGGCGGAAATATTGGGACAAGTCGGGCGTCACGCTGGGCGATTCGCTGCTGGAGATGTCCTACTACCGCTCACTCTATCACATCGCCAGCGTGAGCCGTGATCCTGATTTTCCGGCCAACTTCGACGGGGTGGTCACGACCGACAATCCGTTGTGGTATTCGGATTATCATCTCAACTACAACGAAGAGCAGACCTATCTCGGCTGGGCCACCTCCGGTCGCTTCGAACAGGCCGATCCTTACGTTAGCCCGTTGTTGGCTCAGGCAGAGATCGCCGACAAGGTCGACCCGAAGAAATGGCCGATTCTCTCCAACGGCCAAACCTTCGAGAAGATCAGTCAGGTGCCTCTCTTGCTGGAAAACCATCCTCACTATTTCACGCAATATCCGGACGGCTGGCGACTGCCGATGGCTCTCGGACCAAAGGGGCACGTTGCCTCCTCGGGTTACTATTGCCAGAAGTCGCAATCCGCACTGGCCGTCGCGCCGGTGGCGGATCGCTGGTATCGGACGTACGACGACGACTATGCGACACGGGTTTATCCATTCGTGCGCGGAGTCGCGCGCTTCTTCGAGCACGACCTTGTATTGGAAAACGGGCGTTATGTTTTGCTTGATGACGCCTACGAGGAAGACGGCTTCTTCCCGGACACTCCCTGCCGGAATAATATCGCCGGGCTGGCCGTGATCCGCAGCACCTTGCAACTCGCTCTCGACATGAGCGAGTCCCTGGGCTTCGACGCCGAGCTGCGCCCGAAATGGCGTGAGATGCTCGACAAGCTCAGCCCGTATCCCATCAAGCCGGTAAACCAGATTATGTGGCGGCGGCTCATCCGGCATCCGACGGCGGAGCTTCCGCAATTGGCCGCCGTGCCGCTGAACCCCATGGTCCCACCGGAACTGGGCGGCGACCGAAAGGTCTTTTGCACCGAGGAAATCGGCAACGAATGGTTCGCGGGCTTTGCCGGCACCATGTATGCCGCCTATCCGTGCGGGAACTTGGGATTGGACTCCGATTCCAAAATTCTTGAGGCGGCGCGCAACACGATCGCGCTTCGCTCCTTTCTGGAATCGGCCGACGGACGGAAATGGCAAAAGGATCACCATATCCCCGATGGACCCTACGGACGCGGCGCATGGAACGACAACAACGGCGGCCCGCTTTTCTTTGGTGGCGCGGTGCGGGTCGGGTACGATCCCGAAATCATCTGGAACAATCTGACCCGGATCGCCAAGAGCGCCCAGCCGAATGGGTGCATCTGGCAAGGAGTTGAGAGCTGGATGTTTGTTCCCAATACCCTTCAGGAAATGATGCTACAGAGCCATGAAAACGTCCTCCGCTTCTTCCGCTGCTGGCCGAAAAAGATCGAACCCAACGCCAGCTTCCGCGACCTCTGGGCCTACGGCGCATTCCGCTGCTCGGCGGCTTTGAAACACGGCTTGGTCAGCGACGTCCGCATTTTCAGCGAGAAAGGCCGCACTTGCACCGTCGAAAACCCATGGCCGGGTAAGACTGTCCGCGTCATCCGCAATGGCAAATCAGAGGAAACCGTTTCCGGCCCGCGCTTCACCCTCAAAACCACCGTCAACGAAACCATCGAACTTAAAGGAGAGTAAATCATGATCATGAAACAACGAACGAGGTTCCTGCCTGTTCTTTTTCTAACTGCCCAACTGGCGGCTGGCGCAAGCGTGGAAAATGCGGCTGGCTTGGAGATCGTCACCAAGCACTCAATCACCCTCAACGCCCCGGTTGGGGAGCCGACCGGGGGCATGCCCAGCGGTCCGTTGTTGGGCAACGGGGATATTGGTGTGATGCAATCCGGGCCGGCGGAGCAACTGATCTATTACATCGGCAAGAATGATTTCTGGACCATCAAGCACCAGTCTCCGATCACGGTTGGCCAACTCCGCATCGTGACACCCGTGCTGAAAGGGGCGAAATTCCAAACCGTCTCCGATATGCGCCTCGCGGAACTCCGTGGTGACTATGCCAGCGGGGATGCCGCCATGACCTCCCGCGCTTGGGTGGATGCCAATCAGAACGTGCTGTGTGTGGAGCTGTCCAACAAAGGCAGCAAACCGCTCCCCATCTCGTTGCAAAATTCCATGGGGACCGTATCAGCCAGCATCCCCGCCAGCACCAGACCGGTCAAAATCGGTTGTGAGCAATACGGTGGCGATCGTTGGTTCTTCAACGGCGAAATGGCGGATGTGACAGTCTTCGACCGCGCCCTCAGCCAGGAGGAAATCGCGACGCTCGCCAAGGGGGAAAGGAAGGATGTCCAATCCTTCGACGGGAAATCTGGCAAGCTGCTCGCCGCGCCGGATGTTTCCAAGACGCTCACCGTCTCCGGCTGGATCAAAGCCGCCACCCTATCCGCCGAAGCCAACTACATTGTCAGCAAAGGTGAATGGGACCAAGCCTACAGCCTCGGTCTGTCCAGCGGTCACCTGCGATTCACCATCGGAAAGGGCATGTTGCAATGTGATGATCGAATTCCACTCAACCAGTGGATCCATGTCGCAGGCGTCTATGATGGCAACCAGGTCGTCTTGATGGTGGATGGCAAGGTGAAGAAATCCACTGGATCGATCACTGGCAGCAATGGCGCATTCCTCTACGAGCCAGACGCCCCGAATGCCGAGGGGCGCAAAATCGGATTCGCCACCCGGGTCATCGGCGCCAACAGCCCCACCAACTTCAATCTCGCTCCCGGTAAATCGGTTGTCGTCGCCACGGCCATCCTGAGCGACCTAGATACCAAGGGCGCGAATCCCTTGGAATCAGCCAAGGCGCTCGTCGCCAGCCTGACAGCCAAGCGGATCGCCAAACTCACCGCGGCCCATCGCCGGTGGTGGAGTGAATTCTGGAGCCGTTCGTTCATCGAGATTCCCGACAAGACCATCGAGCAATGCTGGTATGCCTCATGGTATATCATGGGCTCGTGCAGCCGTGCGGGCAAGGTGGCTCCCGGACTCTGGGGGAACTGGCTCACGACGGATAATCCCGGGTGGCACGGCGACTTCCACCTGAACTACAACTTCCAGGCGCCCTTCTACGGCCTGTATTCAGCAAACCACGCCGAGATCACGCTGCCTTTTTATGATGCCATGAATCAATCCATCCCGCGCGGCAGGAAAATTGCGGCAGTCAAAGGCTGGAAGGGAATTCATCTGCCCGTTTCCATCGGCCCCTGGGGCATGTGCCCGGAAGGCGACAACACGGATTGGGGCCAGCGCTCGAACGCCGCCTATTCCGCGTTGCTCTACATCTGGTACTGGCAATACACTCAGGACAATGAATGGTTGAAAACCACCGGCTACACGTTCGTTCGCGAAGCCGCCGTATTCTGGGAAGACTATCTCAAGTTCGATAATGGCAGATATATGATCACCAACGACTCCATCCACGAAGGGTCCGGCCCGGACATGAATGGGCTTCTTTCCCTGGGCCTCGTGAAGACACTCTTCAAACAGATGATCCCCATGAGTGAAGCGCTCGGCGTCGATGCCGACAAGCGTGCCAAATGGAGGGACATCGAGGAAAAACTGAGTGCCTTTCCGCTTCAGGAGAGGGATGGGAAGACCGTCTTCCGGTATACCGAAAAAGGCATGCCATGGTGCGATTCGAACACCCTCGGCATTCAGCACATCTTTCCGGCGGGTGCCATCGGTCTTGACAGCGATCCGAAACTCCTTGAAATCTCACATAACATGATCAACGCGATGGGCCGCTGGCAGGACTCTAACGGCGCTTCCTCATGGTATGCCGCCTGCGCCCGCGTCGGCTATGATCCGAAGAAGAGTCTCGCCGAACTTCGCACCATGTATGATCGCCATGCCATGCCCAATAAACTGCTCAGCTTCGGCGGCGGCGGGATCGAGAATGTCTCCCCCGCGCTCGGTGTCACCGAAATGCTCATGCAAAGCCACGAAGGCGTGATCCGATTCTTCCCGTGCTGGCCGAAAGATCAGGACGCCCGGTTCGGCACCCTCCTCGCCGTCAGTGCGTTTCTGATCTCGGCGGAATTGAAAGACGGCGTCGTCCGCGACGTCCGCATCGTCAGCGAAAAAGGCCGCACGTGCACCGTCGAAAACCCATGGCCGGGCAAGACCGTTCGTGTGGTGCGCAACGGAACGCACGCCGAGACAGTAACAGGCAAGCGATTTACACTGAAGACAGCCGCCAACGAAACGATCACCATCAAGCTGGAGTAACATCAAGAAATTGGAGCCACAAACTATGAAACACACCCTCACACTCCTCACCGCCCTGCTGCTGGCGCCGCTGCTTGCAACGATGGCTGCTGTGCCGGCCGAAACCAATTCAGCGGTGGCGGCTAAGTTTGTTCCACCACCCGTGTCGCCGAAGACGGGGGAACAGCCAACCGTTTCGCCAATCGAGAACGAAACTCCAGCGCAGCGCGACGCGCGGCTGGCGTGGTGGCGCGAGGCGAAGTTCGGGATGTTCATCCACTGGGGCATCTACTCGGTGCCCGCCGGCAGCTACAACGGCAAGCTGATTGACAAGGATGGTGCGTGGATCATGGACCGCGGCAACATCCCGGTCGCAACCTACGCGGCCTACGCGAAGCAATTCAACCCGGTCAAGTTCGATGCGACGGAGTGGGTGCGCGTCGCGAAGAGCGCCGGCATGAAATACATCGTCATCACGTCGAAACATCACGACGGCTTCGCGATGTTTCCCTCCAAGGTGAGCAACTTCAATATCCACGATGCGACGCCGTTTACGCGCGATCCGCTCGCGGAACTTTCGGCGGCATGTCGCAAGGAAGGCGTTCGTTTTGGACTGTATTATTCGCAGGCGATGGACTGGCACAATCCCGGCGGCCAGCCGCCGAGCAAGGGCTGGTGGGACCCGGCGCAGCATGGCGACATGATGAATTACATCAAGGCGACCGCCGCGCCGCAGGTGCGCGAAATCCTCTCGAACTACGGGCCGATTGCGGAATTGTGGTTCGACATGGCCGTGAACATGAACTCCGCCATGGCCGATGAAATTCTCGCCGTGGTGAAGGCAACGCAGCCGAACGTGATGATCAACAACCGGCTCGGCGGCGGCTTCAAGGGCGACTTCAACACGCCGGAGCAATACATCCCTTCGACTGGTTATCCCGGACGCGATTGGGAAACGTGCATGACCATCAACGAAACGTGGGGCTTCAAAAATCAGGACACGAACTGGAAGAGTGCGGACGACCTGATCCGAAAGCTGATCGACATCTGTCACAAGGGCGGAAATTTCCTGCTCAACGTCGGGCCGGACGCGACCGGAGTCATTCCGCCGGCGTGCGTCGAGCGGCTCGCGGTCGTCGGCGCGTGGGTGCAGAAAAACGGCGAGGCGATTTATGGCACCACGGCGAGTCCGATTCCGTTTCTTTCCTGGGGACGCTGCACGCGACGCGGCGACGCGCTTTATTTTCATATCTTCGACTGGCCGGCCGACGGCGAACTGCGCATTCCGATGCAGGTCAAGGTGACGGCCGCGCAGTTGCTCGCGAAGCCCGATGAGTCGTTGAAGTGCGAGCAACGCGACGGCGTCGTCACCGTTCGTTTGCCGAAGGAACCAACCGATGCGGTGGCCTCGGTCATCAAGCTGACCATCGCTGGCGAACCCGTGGTCGAACCGCCACCGCAACGCGGCAAGCCGGTCCGCTCGTCGCACGGCAATCCCGACGCCGCGTTCGACGGCGACCCCGGTCGTAGTTGGGAGGAAGAAAAGGGCAAGCATGACGGCTGGATTGAAGTGGATTTGCAAAAGCCGACACCGATCCACGCGATGGCCTTCGATGAACCGCATCGCGGTGCCGGCAAGCGTGGTCAGAAGTATCGCCTCCAGATGCGCGATGGCGACCAATGGAATGAAATCATCGTGGGCGCAACGGAAGGATACGGTGCAGCGCGAATCTTCCCGACCGTCACCGGCCAGATTTTCCGGCTCGAAATCTTCGAATCAAAAGACACCGCCGCAGTCGCCGAGCTTCAACTCTACAGACCTGAGTGAGGAAAACTTCCAATGATTGGAAAATGTGATCCCGCAGATTTCCAATCATTGGAAATTGCGATGGAGAGAAAATGAACGCGAAAATGATGATTGTCGGCGCGGCGGTGTTCGCGGCGTTTGCGATTGCGAGTCGCGCAGCGGATGCGCAGGTGAGCTGGCTACCGGGGGAAACCGCACAGCAGCGCAATGAGCGCATGGCGTGGTGGCGCGAGGCGAAGTTCGGGATGTTCATTCATTGGGGGATTTACAGCATCCCGGCCGATGGCGAATGGCACATGAGAAATAAAAAGCAGCCGT
>CAIVKH010000189.1 GCA_903906425.1 uncultured bacterium | reverse complement strand
ATCTTCAATCCGTTTGACGGTCCGAAGACCATCGCGTTCGACGCAGGAAACTCCTCGTGCGACATGCTTGATCGCGTCACCGGTGAATACATAAGCCGGAACGTACACGGCCCCGTCCCCGTCGTCATCGCCGCGAAAACGTCCTTGCTGATCGAACTGAAAAAGCCAGCAGCGAACAAGTGAGCAACTTTCCAATGATTGGAAATGACGAAGCAAATGGAAACGAAAAAAACAAACATGAAACACATCTTCACTCTCTTCACCGCCCTGTTGCTGACGCCGCCAGCTTGGGCCGTCACGAAGGAGGAGTATCGCGCGGCGTCGATCAACGGCGTGCGCGAGAGCGGGAATTTTGGGCGGGCGAAGAACATGGTGCGGGCCGTTCTCGCGGGGACGAAGGACGGAAAAATCGCCGTGGTGGGGCGCGGGGAAATTATGTTCGTTTCGCGGCTGCTGGTTGCAGGCCGGCTGACGAACGATACGGAACTGCTGGGTCTGGCGAAGGACATTGTGCTGGCGTGCAACAAGGCGGCGAACGACGGCTATGACACGCCGCAGCAAAACAGTCTGGAGCAAATCGGTTTTTCGCTGCGCGAGCTTTCGCTGGCAGTGCCGCAGTTGAAGGAGTTGAAACTCATCGCCGGCCGCGATGCGGAGCGTACGGACGAAACGTTGAAGAAGGCGTGCGATTTTCTTTTGAAATTCAAGCCGGAGCCCGGCGACGGAAACATTGATCAGCGTTATGCGCTGGGCATCGCGTCGGTTTGCAACATGTTTCCCGATGATCCGCGCGTTGCGACATGGAAGGCGTGGGCGGCAAAACCGTTTTTGCATGTGCTGCATTATCCCGATCAGAAAGGGCTGCCGGGCTCGGTCCGTCGCGTGCTGGAGAAAAACGGCGCGAAGTGGAAATTCGTCGAGGACACGAAACCGTTCGAGGCGGTTCACGGGCCGGACATCTCGGAGGATTCGAGCGGCTACGAGGCTTCGACCATCGTGTCATGGATGGGCATCGCGCGGCTGATCGGGCGCGAGGCGGAAATCAAGACGCCCGAGGTCGAGGCGTTCATTGACCGGTTTTATCAGCAGGTGATGCCCGTCGGAATTTTGCCCGCGTATGGCGATGCGGACTGGGGCGGGTCGAGCGAGTGGATTGCGATTTTCGAGTGGGCGGGCGCGACGTTCAAGCAGCCGAAATATCGCGCGGCGGCCGATGCGATTTTCCGTTATCACATGTCGCGCCACCTGCCGCTCGCCGACTTGAGCGAGGTCATCGAATATGCGGACGAAAGCATCAAGCCCGCGGACGCGCCGCGCAGCACGGCGCTGCTCAAGCGCATCAGCGGTCGCGGCGAACGCATGCCGGACAAGGTGATTTTGCGCGGCATCGGCGACGCGGAGCCGTTTGTGATGATGTCATGCACCGAAAGCCTCGGGCACTCGCATCCGGCGGCGGGTTCGATCAGCGCGTACTGCGTCGGCGGTTCCGTTTTTCTGCACACGCTCGGTTACGACGCGACAGCCACACCACTGCACCAAAGCTTCATCGTGCGCCCGCCGGGTGAGAAGTTCCTGGAATTCTTTGGCAGTCCCACCAACACGTTGCTCGGAAAAATCATGCCCGATGGCCAGCGCCTCACGTCCAAAATCATCAGCGACGAACGCGAAGTGCGCGTTGCAAATGCGCGCGACGGCGGAAACGTGGCGTATGGGAAAGTCGTCTGCGACTATCTCACGTCGTGGCACACGAACAGGGATTTCAACGGCCACGCTTTCCTGCATACGCGCGAAGTCGCGCTCGACAAAACGAGCGGCATCCTCTGCGTGCTCGACACCATCGAGAGCAAGGACGATGTCGAAGCGGCGTTCGGCCCGGTGTGGCACATCCAAAACGTCATCGCGAAAAACGAAGCGGGGTTCCTCTGCCAGAACGAATGGCAGGGCAAAATGGACGGCATCGTCGCTGCGTCCAAATCGCGCCCGTTCTGGATTGCGATGGCCGGCCCAGCAGACACAAAACTGAACGACACATTCTGGCGATTCACCACGCGCCACGGTCACCGCGAACTTCCGCAGGAGCATCACATCACCGGCGAATGGCGCGGCAAAATCGCCGCCGGACAAAAGCTCGCTTTTCTCACCGTCCTCGTGCCGTTGCCCGACGGAACGACCAAACCGCCAGAGAATCTGAAACTCAACATCGACGCAAATCATGCTTCTGTGAAATCAGGCGACTTTAGCTATTCGTTTCGGGGCGCCAAATAGAACGGAGCCCGAGAAGTCACTGACGAAATTTCCAGTGGTTGGAAAATTAGGGGGGTGGATCTTCCAATGATTGAAAAAAGACGCAATAAGGACGAAACAAACATGAAACTCAAATTGCTCGTAACGCGCGCCGCCCTCCTCCTGTTTCTTGGTCTTCCGAGCTTCGCGCAGAACGTGGATACGGTCGCCGGAAAGAAGACCGTATTTCTCGGCGACAGCATCACGCAGGCGGGCGGCTACGTGACCTTCGCGTCGTATTATCTCGAGAAACTTTATCCCCAAAAGGATTTCGCGATTTACGGGCTTGGGCTTTCCAGCGAAACACTGTCGGGCTTGAGCGAGACGAACCACGCCGGCGGAGCCTTTCCGTGCCCGTGCCTGTTCGAGCGGCTCGGCCGTCTGCTCGAAAAAGTGAAACCCGATCTCGTCTTCGCGTGTTACGGCATCAACGACGGAATTTATCAACCGCTCGACGACGCACGGTTCGCGGCATTCAAAAGCGGCGTCACGAATTTGATCGGGCAGTGCAAGGCCGCCGGCGTGAAAGAAATCATCCTGATCACGCCGCCGATTTTCGATGCGACGACGAAGCCGGGCGAGTTCAACTATGACTCGGTGATGACTGAATATGCCGCGTGGGAAACGACGCTGAAAATTCCGGGCGTCCATGTCGCCGATCTACACACCGCGATGCGCAAGGCGCGCGACGCCCGCACCGAAGTGTTCTCGAAAGACCACGTTCATCCCGGCGACGAAGGCCATCTCCTGATGGCGAAGACCGCGCTCACCGCTCTCGGCATCCAGATTCCCGACGAGTCTCTCGCGACGATTCATGCCGATGAACTCTTCAAGCAGGCGGACCTGTTGCGCCGTCATCGTTCGACTCACTGGATGCAGCATATCGGCTACACCCGCGAAAAAATCGTCCCGCCGAAACCGCTCGGCGACACCGAAATCGAGGCCGCGAAGATTCAGGAGAAGATAGATGCGCTCCGGCATCACACATGAAGCGATGCCATTGTCGTTCGCAAGCGGCCGCATAATTTCCAATCATTGGAAAAGAAGGCGGCGGAAATTT
>CAIVKH010000188.1 GCA_903906425.1 uncultured bacterium | reverse complement strand
CGTGTCCTCGACAAGCTGCGCGCGGTCCTCGCTTTTGCTCACGTCGGCCTGGACGTAGAGAATATCCGCGCCAGTCGCGTACAACGCATCAAGCCCCGACTTCGCCAGCTTCGCGTCGCGAACTCCGCAGACCGCGAGCGACCAGCCTTCTTTCGCCAGCGCCAGCGAGATCCCCAGCCCGATACCCCGCGCCCCGCCCGTCACGATTGCCACTTTCTTCATGGTTCACCTCTGGTTATCCGTTTTTAGCCACCCGCCGGCCCCCAAACAGCCAAAATCCATCATTTTTCGCCCGATTGGTCGTTCCTTCAGGCCCATTGCACGGGCGCAATTGCCCCGGTTGAGACTCAAGGGGGCCTCTTGCACGCGCGCAATTACCCCGGTCGAGTCTCAAGGGGGCCTGTTGCACAGTGCAATTGAGCCAGTCGAGACTCAAGGGGGCCTGTTGCACAGTGCAATTGCCCCAGTCGAAACTCAAGGGGACCTGTTGCACAGTGCAATTGCCCCGGATGAGACTCAAGGGGGCCTGTTGCACAGTGCAATTGACCTGGTCGAGACTCAAGGGGGCCCGTTGCACAGTGCAATTGCCACGGTCGAGACTCAAGGGGGCCTGTTGCACAGTGCAATTGCCCAGGTCGAGACTCAAGGGGACCTGTTGCACAGTGCAATTGCCCCGGTCGAGACTCAAGGGGGCCTGTTGCACAGTGCAATTGACCCGCACGAGACTCAAGGGGACCTGTTGCACAGTGCAATTGACCCGCACGAGATTCATGCAACCCCGATGCGCGCTAATCTTCACTAAAAGATGCTCCTGATTCAGTGTGAATTAGCGCAAATGAGTGGTTCGTTCCTTTCAAGATTTCAAAGCAGGGACGGCAATCCACGCGCGTTTCGCCGACGATTGCAGTCCGAGTTCCGCGAGTTGAACACCCTTCGCGCCTTCGAGCAGCGACCAGCGGAACGGCTCGTCTTTCACGACATGGCGGAGGAAAAGTTCCCATTGAATTTTGAAGGCGTTCTCGTATTCGCGTTGCTCCGGAATTTTTTGCCAGCCGTCGAAAAAGTTGATCGCCTGTGGAACGTCCGGGTTCCAGACAGGCCGCGGCGTCGCACCGTACGGCTGAATCCAGCAGTCGCGCAATCCGGCGACCGCGCTGCCCAGCGTGCCGTCCACTTGCAGCGTCAGCAAATCATCGCGGCGCACGCGGACGGTCCACGACGAATTGAAATGCGCGATGATGTCGCCTTCGAGTTCGAACGTGGAATACGCCGCATCGTCCGCGGTGCAGTCGTACGGCTTGCCCGCTTCGTCCCATCGCTTCGGAATGTGCGTCGCGGCCAGACACGACACGGCTTTGACCGGGCCGAAAACATTGTCGAGCACGTAGCGCCAGTGGCAGAGCATGTCCACGATCACGCCGCCGCCGTCTTCCTTCCGATAGTTCCACGACGGCCGCTGAAGCGGGATCGTATCGCCCTCGAAAACCCAGTAGCCAAATTCTCCGCGCACCGAAAGAATCCGGCCGAAAAATCCGCGGTGAATCAATTCCTTCAATTTCATCAGCCCCGGCAGCCAGAGCTTGTCCTGAACAACGCCGTGTTTGACGCCGGCCTTCTTTGCGAGCGCGTAAAGCGAATATGCTTCCTTCGTCGTCGTCGCTGTCGGCTTCTCGCAATAAACATGCTTGCCCGCCTTGATCGCCTTCGTCACGTCCGCCACACGCCGGTCTGTCGTCTGCGCGTCGAAATAGATCGTGTTCGTCTCGTCAGCCAGCGCCGCGTCCAGATCGGTCGTGAACTTCGTCACGCCAGCGCGCGCGGCGAGTTGCTTCAACTTCACTTCGTTCCGTCCGACGAGAACCGGATCGGGCATGACGACTTCGCTCTCGCTGATCTTCACGCCGCCCTGCTTGATAATCGCGCAGATCGAACGCAGCAGATGCTGGTTCGTTCCCATGCGGCCGGTGACGCCATTCATGATGACGCCTATTTTGTGTGTCTTGATTTCGCTCATGGTTTCCTCGTGCATTGCGGTTGTGCGCCCGCGGGAAGCGGCGGCGCTTCGACGCCCGCTTTCGGCAGCGTGCCTTCAAGCTCCTGCTTCCAGTGCGCCACGTCTCCCGCGGGGCCATAGACGTAGATCATCTTCAGCGGTGTGGCGCCGATGTTCGTGATCTGGTGAAAAACTTTCGATGGAATAAACGCGGCCTGTCCAGTTGTGACCGTCTGGCGCTCTTCGCCGAGGCACATTTCTCCGGTGCCTTCGACGACGAAATAGACTTCTTCCTGTTCCTGATTGTGCCACGGAACCTGCCCGCCGTTCGGTTCGAGGACCACGTAGCCCATCGAAAAGTTCTTCGCCTGGATCGGCGACGCGCCGCCGACGAGATTTCTCGTCCAGCGCCGCGCCGGATATTTGCGGCCAGCAATTTTGTTCAAGTCGGCAATGATCATGGCTGGCTCCAGAACGTCAGATATTTCTCTTTTCGCGCGAGGCGTTGCACCATCAGCGCGACTTCACGCAGGTGATAATCGCCCCACATCGAAGACTCGCCGCACGGAATTTTGCGACCTTTCGGAATGAAATCCCAGCCGCGCGGACGATGATAAATCGAATGAAGCAACAGCCCTTGATGCTTTGCGTCGGTGCTCAAATATGGTTCATCGAGCAGCGTGTTCAAGACGGTCAAGCCAGCCTGCCAATATTTGATCCCGCGTTTCTTGCCGAGATAATTTCCCAATCGCAGCAATCCTTGCGCTGCGATTGCGGCGGCCGAGGAGTCCACTGGTTCGAAATCATTGAACGGATCGGCGGTACGATTTTGCCAGTCGCCGAGCTTGTGCAGATTCGGCGCGTCGGTGTCCCAGTACGGAATGCCGTCGCTTGCCGTCGCGTGTTCGATGTAGAAATCACTGGTCGCAATCGCGGCTTTCCGCATCACGTCGTCGAGTTCGGAGTCGCCGATGTATTTTGTGAATTCGAGTTCTTCGGAAAAACCGAGCATCGCCCAGGCGAGGCCGCGTGTCCACGTCGAGAACGGCGAGTAACCCTGCTGCGAATTCGGACAGCGGAACGCGCCGTCGTTCGTGTTAAAGATTGCCTCGTGCGCGGTACGTCCGCGGATGTCGTAGGCATCGCGGCCTTCGCCGTAGAAAATCGAAAACTGCGCCGTTGTTTTCGCGTGCGCCTTCAGCCGCGAGAGCAGCGAAACGCGGCGGTCATTTTCTTCCTGCAATTCATGGCCCAACTTGTGCGCCAGCGCGAGCGAACGCAGCGAACGGATTGTGTCAACGAAGAGCGAGTGTGGGCCGTTGAACGAATGGATGAAACCTCCGCCGTCCGGCAGCGGCGTCCAGCGGCGCGCCTGCACCGCGCCGGAACATCTCAGCGCGAGTTCGTAGAAATTTCGCTCCCATTCATTTTCGGGAATGCGGCCCTCGTTCATCAGCCGCCAGAGATTTCCGTAGGTGCTGACGTTGTTGAAACCGTGATCGTGAACGCCGAAATGCGTGACGTGCGGCGCCATCCGTTCGATCGTCGCGCGCCGGCCGAGTTCGAGAAATTTCTTTTCGCCGGTCGCGTCGAATTGGAGCAGCGCGGAGCCGAACTGGAATCCCTGCGTCCATTCCGTCCAGCCGCGTGTCGTGTATTTGCCTGCGACCGTGAAGACCGGCGCGCCGTCTGCGGGCCGCCAAGTTTCTTCCAACGATTGGATTTTTTGGGCTGAGATTTTCCAATGATTGGAAATTTTCTTTTCGAAGGCGGCGGGCGTCAGCTTGTAATCAATTTTCATGGCGGAATATGCTGACAAAATCCGGCGGCGTGGGCGAATCTGCAAGCACGAAGTTTCACAACTGGAGATGACATGAGAAAATTGGCTTTGATGGTTCTTGGTTCCGCGGCACTGATCGCAAGGGCTGACGACGGATTTGTTTTGAACGACGCGAAGGGTGATCACCTCGACGTTTTGTGCGGCGGCAAGATCATCGCGCGGTACATGTACGCGCATGACGTCACCACGCCGGCGAAGCGGCTCGAAACGTACAAGCCGTTCCTTCACGTTTTCGATCCGACGGGAACCGCGCCGATCACGAAAGGACCTGGCGGCGATTTCACGCACCATCGCGGAATCTTTATCGGCTTCATGAAGATCACGGTCAATGGGCAGTCCTACGACCGCTGGCACATGAAGGGCGGCGATCAGATTCACCAGTCGTTTTCCGGCGAAAAATCCGGCAAGGACGGCGCGAGTTTTGTGTCGCACGTAAACTGGATGGATGCGGGTGACAAGCCGATCATCGAGGAAAAGCGGACGCTTTCGTTTCTGCCGCCACCCGCGCCGGCGTATGCGATGATTGACATGGTTTCGAATCTGAAGGCCGTCGCCGGCGAGACGAAACTCGATGGCGATCCTGAGCACGCGGGCTTGCAGTATCGGCCGGCGAACGAGGTTGACCGCAAGAAGACGATGTATTTTTTCCCGGTGGAAAATCCAAATCCGCACAAGGACAAAGACTATCCGTGGTTCGGCGAGACGTATGAAATCAAGGGCAAGCGCTACAGCGTCGTTTTCCTGAATCACCCGTCGAATCCGACGAACGCGGCGATTTCGGCCTATCGCGATTACGGCCGCTTCGGTGTTTTTCCGAAGGCGGTGATCCCTGCGGGCGGCACGCAGACGATCCGTGCGCGGTTCCTGATTTGCGAAGGCGAGATGCCGTCGGCGGAAATCGCGCAGAAGGCATGGAACGAATACGCGGGCGAAAACCGGCCGACGCCGAAGATGACATCGCGGCCCGCGGAATACGGAAAATCGCCGGACGAAAAATCCAAGGCGGCGGCCAAGAAACCCGCGGCAGAGCCGAAGAAACCCTGACGCGCGAAGCTGGATTCGCGATTCGCGAATGGTCTAGTCTGTGCGCATGGCTGGACTGAAGAGCAACGAAGTTCATCTGGAACCGTACGACGCGGCGTGGCCTGAAATCTTTTCACGCGAGGCATCGGCGCTCCGCGCGGCACTCGGTCCGCTCGCGATGAAAGTCGAACACATCGGCAGCACGGCGGTCGCGGGGATGATCGCGAAGCCGATCATTGACATCGCGATCAAAACGGAATCCTTCAACGTGCTTCCGCAAATCATCGAGGCGATGCGAAGCGCCGGCTACGAAAGCAAGGGCGAGTTCGGTCTGCCGGGGCGGCAATTTTTCACGAAGGGCGATCCGACTTTTTTTCACGTTCACGTTGTCGAGCGGCAGAGTGGACACTGGCCGCGGTGGATTTCATTCCGCGACGCGCTCCGCGCGAATGGTCTGCTGCGGGCGGAATACGAGAAAATGAAACGCGATCTTGCCGCAAAATTCGAAAATGACAGGCCGTCATACACGGCGGCAAAGACGAACTTCATCGAGGAAGCGCTGAGCAATCGATGAAAAGCTGAGGCTGGCGATCGGAGGTCGGTGATCGGAAATTTCCAATGATTGGAAGTTTGCGGCGCGGGTTTTTCCAACGATTGGAGGTTGCGGTGCGCGAGTTTTCGATGCGGCGCTCATCGCCGCCGCGCGGCAGCGCGGCGGTACGGGCGGTTCCTCTTTTACGGTTCGGGTGTGCGGTCGAGTTTCTGGTCGTGGAAGGAGACGGGATCGTCGATGGGTTCGAGATGGGTGTCCACGGTGGCGTTCGGGATTGAGCCGCGGACTTCGGCTTCGATTTTTTCGAGCAGGTCGTGGCCGGCGGCGACGGTCCATTTGCCGGGGACGAGCACGTGGAAGGAGACGAAGCGGCGGGCGCCGGCCTGGCGCGTGCGGAGGGCGTGAAACTGCACGCCGGTCGCGGCGTATTTTTCGAGGGCGGCGCGGACGCGCGAGCTTTCGTCGGGCGGAAGCGCGGTGTCCATGAGGCCGAGGGCGGAGCGCTTCACAAGGCTTACGCCCTGCCAGACGATGTTGACGGCGACGAGCATCGCGACGATCGGATCGAGCCGCTGGATGCCGGTCAGCGCCACCAGCCCCACGCCCACAAGGACCCCGAACGATGTCCAGACGTCGGTGAACAGATGCTTGGCGTCCGCTTCGAGCGTGATCGAATGATTTTTTTTCCCGGCGCGCATGAGCACGACAGCGACGACGTAGTTAATCAGCGAGCCAACGGTTGAGATGGCAAGGCCGATGCCCGCCTGTTCGATGGCGCGCGGCCAGATGAGGCGGACGACGGAGGTCCAGCCGATACAGAGCGCGGCAATCATGATCAGGCCGCCCTCGACGCCGCTGGAAAAATATTCGGCCTTGCCGTGGCCGTAGGCGTGTTCCTCGTCGGGCGGCTGCTCGGCCCACGTGAGCATCAGCAACGCGACAATTCCGCCGGCAAGATTGACGAACGATTCCATCGCGTCGGAAAGCAGGCCGACGGAGCCGGTGAGGAAATAGGCGGCGCCCTTCAGCAAGATCGTGCAGATCGCGGCGGTGATGGACAGCCACGCGAAGCGCGTGAGGGATGGTGCGGCGGTTGTCATCGCGAGATGCGATCAGTCCGATTTCACGAGCGTCTTCAGAAACGCGCGGAGGTCCTTGGCCATGTCTTCGCGCTTGAGCGCGTAGATGAGATTTGTCTTCACGAAGTCGAGCTTGTTGCCGATGTCGTAGCGGACGCCGTCGAAGCGCAGGCCGTACATGGCGCGCATTTTGACGAGGCGGCGCATGGCGTCGGTGAGCTGGATTTCGTTGTTCTTGCCGGCGGTCTGCGAGTCGAGCAGGTCGAAAATTTCGGGGACCAAAATGTAGCGGCCGGCGATGGCGAGGTTCGACGGGGCTTCCTCGACCTTCGGTTTCTCGATCCAGTCGTCAACGAGATAAATGCCTCCCTTGTCGAGGGGCTTGCCGGACATGATGCCGTAGCGGCTGACTTTGGCCCTTGGGACTTCTTCGAGACCGACGACGGATTCCTGGTAGCGGTTGAACACTTCGATGAGCTGTTTCGTGACGCCGGGTTTCGCGTCGATGATCGTGTCGCCGAGCAGGACGGCGAACGGTTCCTTGCCGACGTGGTCGCGCGCGCAGCGGATCGCATCGCCGAGGCCCTTGAGTTCCTTCTGCCAGACGAAATGAATGTTCGCCATGCTCGAAATGTGGCGGATCGTCTGCAGTTCGTGTTCGCGATTCTTTTCCTCAAGTTCAGATTCCAACTCGAAGTTGCGGTCGAAATGTTCCTCGATGGAACGCTTGCCCTTTCCGATGATCATCAAAATGTCGCGGATGCCCGCGGCGACGGCCTCTTCGACGACGCACTGGATCACGGGCGTGTCAACGATCGGTAACATTTCCTTGGGCTGCGATTTTGTCACGGGGAGAAATCGCGTGCCGAATCCGGCGGCGGGAATGACGGCTTTTTTGATCATGGTGTCTTTTGACATTTGTCCGTTGTCCTTTGTCGTTCGTCAGGCCGATTTGACGAAATGCGGCTTGATGACCCTGCATCCGATTTTCGAGAGCGATTGTTCGAGGCGGTGGAACATGGCTGCGTCGGAATAGGTGCCGCAGATGGCGCCGCCGGAGCCGGTGAAGGTGGCGCTGGCGCCGCAGGAGCGCGCGGTTTGAACCATCCGGTCGTTACCTTCGCTGATTTTGTAAATCGTCCTGCGTTGGTCGAACCCGGCGTCAATCAGCGGTCCGATTTTTTCTTTCTGTCCGGCAAGCAGGACTTCGCGGAACTGGTCGGTCAGCGCGGCCCAGTTCTTCATCGCGTTGACGACTTCCGGCTCGCCGCGGTTCCATCGCTCGCGAATGTTGCTGTGAAAAACCTCGGTGCCCTCGGAGAGTTCGGTTCGGTAGGCGATATAAACCGGCGGCAGCAGTTCGATGTTCAGCGGCTCATAATTTCCGTGGCCCTGCTTTTCCATCAACGGCCGGTTGAAATCCATGAAGACGAGCCCTTCATAAACCTGTGTGACGCGGTCCTGCAGTCCGGCGGGAATTTTCAGCTCGTTGTTCTCAACCGCCAGAATGATGCCCGCGAGGATCGGCTTCGGAATTGAAACGCCGTAAAACGCCATCAGCGCGCGCATGGCCGCGGTGATGATCGCGCTCGATCCGGCCAGGCCGACCTGCGCGGGGATGTTCGACGAATAGCGCATCGTGAAATTGCGCTCGTCGAGCGTCACGCCGTTCTCGGTGCAGTAGTCATGGAATCGTTTGATCGCGGCCTTGAGCAGCCGGAGGCCGCCGTAATATCCGTGAAGCCGCACGTCGCGCGCAAGGCTCGCGATGCCGTCGAACCGCGAATGGTCGCGCTCGGCCGGCAGGATTTCCAGCTCCGGCGATTCGAAGAGGACCACCTCGGCCTCGAAATTGCCGAAGGCAAAAGAAATGGTTTTTCCGAAGTAACCGTCGGAAGGATTGCCAATCATGCCGGCGCGCGGATGGCCTTTGGTACGGATGATCATGCGTGCTGAATAGCGCCGCGCACGCAGATTCGCAAATCAAAACCGCGCGCCGGCTCGCAATTTCCAATCATTGGAAAAAGCGCCGGCGCAAAATTCCAATGATTGGAAGTTTTCGGCGGGCCGGCTATTTTGAGTGGCGGAGAATCCAGAAAATGAAAAGTGCCTACGAACTTGCGATGGAGCGGCTCGATCAAAAACACGGGAAGCTTGCGCCGCTGAACGACGATCAGAAAAAGGCGATCGCCGAGATTGACAGCCGCGTCCGCGCGAAAATTGCCGAGCTGGAAATCACGTTCAAGCCGCGCGTGGCTGAAGCGGCGGCCGCAGGCGACTTCGAGCTGGCGCAGAAGGTCGAAGAAAATCTGCGCAACGAAATCGCGAAGGTGCGCAGCGGTGGAGAATCCGACAAGGATCGCGCCAGGTCCGGTTGACGCGACTGCCCCCAGTGGCCGCGTTCGCAGGGTTGACATTGCGGCGGATTCTGCTAATTACTGCGCGCTTTTTCGGGAATGGAGAATAAATCATGAGTTTGCATTCGAGTTTGAAAGCCGGCAGCAAGATCGCAGCGAAACGCAATGTTTTGAAGCGTTTTGAGCGCATTGACATCCTTAAGGAAAAGGGCAAGTGGAAGGACGGCGACCGCGCCTTCGGCCTGCCCAAGACAAAATCCTGACGCGCGGCAATATTGAATTTGCGAGGCCCCGGAGTTTTCTCCGGGGCTTTTCTTTGCTCAGCCCGCGTGATCCAGCTCGACGAAGTGCGACTTGATGTATTTGCAGGCCAGGTCGAGGTCGGGGAGGATCTTCGTGCAGAAGCGGACCATCCAGGGGCTGCTCTCCGTGAAGCTGAACGGCGAAAACGCGACGACAAATTTCTTCAGGTTGTGCGAGGCGTAAAAAACTTCCATCGAGGTGCCGATGGAGTTTTTGTTGTAGTTGACCAGGACGATGTCGGCGTCGCGCACGTCCTGCAAATCGAACTCGACGATTTCGTTGGCGGAATCCACTTCGCGGTCCTTGAAGTTGCGGCGCATCGGATCGAGCAGGATGAAATTCCTGCCGAGGGTTTTCTTTGCGCGTTCGCGCCAGGCGCGCGCGTGGCCCTCGTGTTCGTCCATGATCGGGCCGCAGAGATAAATCTTTTTCTTGTTTTGCATGTTTGTTTCCTTGTTCCGGCACTCCGGGGCCGGTGCCGTAAATTCCACGAGCGGCCGCCGCGGATCAAGGCCGAACCGCGAAATGTTACGGCGAGCCGCGCGACGTGACCGGCGCGAGCGGGGCAATGATCGCTTCGAGCCGCGCCCGCAGATCGAAAAAGTCGAGGCTGGGCCGGATGGCGTCGAGCTGCGGATCGCCGAGCGAGGCCAGCGTCTGGTGCGGATCGGTCTGCGCGGCCTTGCGCAGTTCCTGGATCGCGGTGCCGAGCTGGTTGTCGAGGCTGGCCAGGCACGCGCGGTTGAAAAAAACACTGAACACGAGGCGGTCGTTGTTCTGGATTTTTGTGGTGTCAATATTCATGAGGAAGAAGCTGGCCTCCTTCGTCTCGCCCATCGACATGAGCACGGCGGCCAGGTTGCACAGCGTCGGGAAGTCAGTCGGGTCGAGCCGGACGGCCTCGCGCATGAACGGCATGGCCTGAGCGTAGCGCTGCATCCGGAAATAATAGGACGCGATCCGGTTGTTGATCGCGGCGCGCTGGTGCGGCGGCATCGGTTTGTTCAACTGCTCTTTCAGCATGTTGATGGCCTCCTCGGCCCGCCCCTCCTTCGACATGCGGTCCACGTCGCGGATCATCACCGCGAAATTGTGTTCCTGCTCCATCGTCTTTGCATCCGCCGGCAGGTTCGTCGGTGACTGCCGCGACATCGCATAGAGCGACGGGCTCGACCCGAGCACGACGGCCGCCAGCGAGGTCGGCGCCTCGTTCTCCAGTGCGTTCAGAACATCGCGCGAGGTTGGCAGCGTCGGCGGCGGCCGCCCCGGCTTGTTCGTGGGCGGCACATAATAAATGCTCGCGCGCTCCCACGGTGGCACCGGCGCTGAGACGGCGGCCCGCAGCGGCATCGCCGCTGCCGCCATCGCCATCGCCGCTAGGATTTGAAACATGCGCCGCATCGAAATTTCCATTCTTGTGCGGCAGGATAGCCAATCCGCCGCGGAAACGCAAAAGACGTCGTCCTGCGGCGCGCCGCCGGAATTTCCAATCATTGGAAATTTGCGGCGGCAGTTTTTCCAATCATTGGAAAATCCAGTGACGATTGATAATGGGAGATGTGATGCGACTCTTGATTTTATTCCTTTCGGCGGCGGTTTCGCTCGGTGCGCGGGCGGCGCTGGACGCAAGTTATCCCGAGCTCGACGCGAAACGCATCGAGGCGATCGAGGCGATGCTTCCGGAGCAGGCGTCGGGCTTCGGCGCGCCCTCGACGCGGCGCGAGGCGTGGACCAACGCCGAAATTGTCGCGGCGCTGGAAGGAAAAAAGGTCGTCGGCCACGCGGAGAAAATGCTCACGCAGGAATTTCCCGCGTGGGATGACGAGGCGTATCTCACGTTCTCGAAGACAGGCTCGCGCGGCGAGGGCGAGGCGATGCTCGGCCGGCGCAGCGGATGGCTGTATCCGCTGGTGATGGCGGAATGCATCGAGAACAAGGGGCGATTTCTCAGCAAAATCAATTTCCTGTTGAACGAATATGCCGGCGAGAAATCGTGGACGCTGCCCGCGCACGACCGCAGCCTCGGCAACTACAAGGGCACGGCCTACGACGTGGATCTGCGTTCGTCGTGGTTCGCATCGGAGCTCGCGCAGGCGCTGTTCCTGCTCGGCGACAAACTCGATCTCGATGCCCGCACGAAGATTCTCGCCGCGATGGAGCAGCGCGTTTTCAAGCCGGTGCGCGCGTCGCTGCGGACCGGCAAGGGCAACTTCTGGCTGAAGGCCGATCACAACTGGAATTCCGTCTGCCTCAACGGCGTCACCTGCGCGGCGCTCGCCGCGATGCCGGGCCGCCACGAACGCGCAGTGTTCGTGGCCGCGGCCGAGCACTACGGACGCCACTATCTGGCCGGCTACGATACCGACGGCTATTGCTCCGAGGGCACCGGCTACTGGAATTATGGCTTCGGAAATTTCATCAATCTCCGCGAGCGGCTCCTCCAGGTTTCCGGCGGGAAAATCGATTCGTTCAACGATCCGAAAATCCGCGCCATCGCCCTTTTTGGTTTTCGAATTCAAATGGCCGACAGCATCGCGCCGCCCTATGCCGACTGCCACACCGGCTCGCGGCCCGATGACTGGTTCGTCCGCTACTGCAACCTCACGCTCGGCCTCGGCGTGCGCGGCTACGACCCGCCGCTGCGCGTCCGCCTCGGAAATCTGAACACCGCCTGCATGGACGCATTTCCCAATTCCACCAGTGTCCGGAAACTTGCCGGTCCCGGCGAAAACACCGTCGGCCCGCGCTCCTATTTTGACAAGGTCGGCGTGCTGATCTGTCGCCCGATGGCGGATTCCACCAACAAACTCAACGCCTCGATCAAGGCCGGCGGCAACGGCAACCACAGCCACAACGACGTCGGTTCCTTCATTGTCCAACTCGGCAAGGAACTGCTCGTCGGCGAACCCGGCGGGCCGAAGCACTACAGCGCCGACACGTTCAGCGCAAAACGCTACCAGTCCAAGATACTAAATTCATTCGGGCATCCCGTGCCCGTCATCGCCGGCAAACTCCAGGTTGACGCCACGAAAATCCACCCGAAAGTTATCCAGACGAATTTCACTCCCGCGCAGGACGAGATCGTCATCGACATGACCTGCGCCTACGACGAGCCCAGCCTGAAGAAATTGATCCGCACTTTTCGCTACAGCCGCGAAGGAGCCGGCAGCGTGATCGTCGAGGACATGGTTGTCTTCGACTCGCCTCAATCGTTTGAGATTTCCCTGCCGACCCACGCAAAATGGAAGCAGACCGGCGAGCGCGTCATCGAATTTTCCAGCGGCGGCGAAGCCATCCGCGCCGGAATCCAGACGCCCGACGGCTTCGACGTCGCCAGCGAGGAGATTGAAAACAGCTCGCCGGCCTGCACGCGTATCGGCCTCAAGCTCAAAAAGCCGGTTCAGTCCGCGACGATCCGGATGGCCTTCGTTCCGGTTCAATAGCGCGAAGCTGGCGGCGATGCGGCGGTTTCCAATCGTTGGAAATTTGCCTCGCGTTGGTTTCCAATCATTGGAAATCTGCGGGCAGGTGAAATCATGAATACAAAAATTTTCGCGCACTTTCTCGTTCTCGCACTCGTGTCGTTCGCGGCTCGTTCCATCGAGGTCAAATCGCCCGACGGGAAGATCGTCGCGAACTTCGCGGTCAAATCAGGCGGCGCACTTTTCTACAACGTCAGCATCGATGGTCGCGTCGTGCTGGCCGATTCGCAGCTCGGGCTCACGCTCAAGGATGGACCGGCGCTGATGGATGGTTTCACCGTGGCGAAAACGACGACGGCGTTGCACGACGAAAAATGGAAACCCGTTTGCGGCGAGCGAAGCGAAATTCGCGACCACTATAATGAAGTCACGATTGAACTCACCGACAGCCAGAATCCGCCGCGGAAGTTGCAGATCGTCTTCCGCGCCTACAATGAAGGCGTCGCGTTTTGCTACAGCTTTCCGGAGCAGGCCGCGCTGAAGAAATTCACGGTTGCGGCGGAAAACACGCGCTTCCAGTTCACCGGCGATTACACGACGTGGGCGGTCTCGCACGCGCAGTCCGACTATGCGGGAATCAAGGCGCGCGGCGGGCGGATGCCGCTCAGCAAAATCATGTCCGGTGCCGAGCGTCCGCTGCCGGTGGAGATTGCCGGCGACCTTTATTGCGCGCTGGCCGAGGCGAAGAACTGGGATTTTTCGCGGATGAAATTCCAGCTCGCAAAAGACGGGACGAACGCGCTCGAAAGTATTCTCGATGGTCCGGCCGAAGTGGCGGCGCCGTATCGGCTGCCGTGGCGCGTGGTCATGGTCGGCAACTCGCCGGGTAAACTCCTGGAAAATAATTTCATCATTCCAAATCTGAATCCGCCGTGCGCCATCGCGGACACCTCGTGGATCAAGCCCGGAAAGGTCATTCGCGAGACCACCCTCACCACCGATGGCGGCAAGGCCTGCGTGGATTTCTGCGTTGCCCGCAATATTCAATATGTGCTCTTCGATGCCGGCTGGTACGGCTATGAGTACGACAAGAAATCAGATGCCAGTGGCGTTCATGTCGATCCCAAGCGATCCAAAGGGCCGCTCGATCTGCAGGCTGTCATCGATTACGGCAAGACCAAAGGCATCGGCGTCATCCTTTATGTGAATCACCTCGCCCTCGAACAGCAGCTCGACCAGGTCCTGCCGCTCTATGAAAAGTGGGGCGTCGCCGGCATCAAGTTCGGTTTCGTCAACGTCGGCCCGCAGCAGTGGACAACATGGCTCAACGAAGGCGTCCGCAAGTGCGCCGAGCATCATCTCATGGTCGATGTCCACGACGAACAGCGGCCGACGGGAATCAACCGCACGTATCCGAACTGGATGACGATGGAAGGCATCGGCGGCAACGAGGAATTTCCGACGCCGGCTCACAACGCGACGTTGCCGTTCACGCGGTTTCTCGCCGGCCCCGCCGACTACACCTATTGCTGGTACAGCGGTCGGCTCAAGAACAGCCACGCCCACCAACTTGCGCTCACCGTGATTTTTTTCAGCCCGTGGCAGGTCATCTACTGGTACGACAAACCCTCGATGTACAAAGGCGAAAAGGAACTCGAATTCTGGGACGCGCTGCCCGTCACGTGGGATGAAACGCGTGTCATCAATGGAAAGATCGGCGAATGCGTGACCGTTGCGCGTCGCAAAGGAAACGAGTGGTGGGTCGGCTCGATCCGCGCCGTCAAGATGCGGTCGCTCGCCATTCCGCTCAGCTTTCTTGAAGCCGGCCAAAAATACACAGCGACCATCTACACCGACGCCAATCCCGACAGCGAAGATCCCGGCCCGGTCAAGATTGAGACCAAGCCCGTTGATTCAACGACCGTGATCGAAGTCGCCATCCCCGAACATGGCGGCCATGCGATGCGGATCGTGCCGCAGGCCGGTCCGTAGTTGCCGTCAGTTGCGGCGCGCGCGAATATTCCACGCGCACTGGCGCTTTGGTGAGCGCGATACGGGTGCTGATGTTCGATTTCATCGACGCGATGTTCCGGTCGCCGGTTGCGGCGGAAGTTTATCGTCGGCCGGTCCTGCCATTGCCGGGGATCAAGCTGCCCTTGCATTTCATCGCGGCGTTGTTAATCTGCATAGAAATTGTGAGGAAAAGTATGTCACGGATTTTGAAATTGTTTGTTGCGTCCGCTGCGGTTGCGGCGGGCTTGGCGGTGGTGCACCCGGCGCAGGCCACGGAGGGCGATTACACGCTTATCGTCGCGCCGGCGCGCTATTCAGTCATCCAAATGTCGTTCGATGTGATCAAAAAGCGTCCGGCCGTGCTGGTGTCCTATCGCGGCGAGGCCTCGACGTCCGAGCCGCTGCTCTACGCGTGGAACGGCACCGAATGGATCCACATCACGCTGCAGGACTACCGGGACGTGCGCTTCCTTCAGGACACGCCCCGCCAGGTCGTGATGCTCGGCGACGAAAACACGCTGCCGGCATCGCTGAAGAATGCCACCGGCTGGGCCAAGCACGTGCAGGTGCTCAAGGACGTGGACAACGCATCGCTCGTGAACGAATTCGGGCGCCTGTTCCAGTGGACGCCGGAAGAGTGGCAGTGGTTCTCCGGCCGCTACAACCTGAAGTTGCAGGACGAAGCCGAGCCGTTCCGCCATTCCAGCTGGTACGACCAACCCGGCCCGATCAAACGCGAAACGACCCGGGCCATCAGCACACCTCCGCCTTTCTCGCCGTCGCCCGCCACGAACACTGCACCTGAAATGCCGCCGGTCAAAATTCAGGACACGCCGGCAAGCCCCGACGCTGCCAAGCCGCCGCCCGGCACGCTGCCGCTCACCTCGACCCCGCAGGTCATTGACATTCACGAGCGCGCCCAGCCAGTCCAGCCCACGACGGTTCCGAAGCCCTGAAAACTGCGATGAGGAAGATACACGACAGCGATCACGGCCCGCGTTTTTCGTACGCGAACCACGCGCGCGCATGGATTGCCGCTGCCATCATCCTCTTTTCCGCCGCCGGCTGCGTCACCGAGGTCGAGAAGCCGCTCGCTCAAACGGCGCTATTCACAACGCGAGTTGGCGAAGAGGTTACCCTGAGCTGGAAATCCAAAATCGGCGAACAATACTCGCTCTGGTATGCCGAAACCCGCGACGCGAACTCCCGCTGGAACGTCCTTCCGGGTTGCGAACGGATCAACGGCACCGGCGAAAACATCCAGAAAACCGACCAGGTTCCTGCCGGCGTCCAGCGCTACTACCGGATCATCATCGCCCCCGCGAAGAAATAACCGGCGTCCCATCCGCGGCCAGCCGGCTGCGCCCGGCCAACGTTATGTTCTGGCCGCATCGCGAACGCTCGCATCGCAACTTCCAATCATTGGAAACTTGCGCGCCGAAAACTTCCAACCATTGGAAGTCCTGAGCTGGCGCGCAGAGATGGCGTGAGGCAATTGAACGGGGCTCGACAGAGCGCCCTAAGTTCATGGGAGTATGCACAGGCGATAGAACCGCTGTAAAGACGACGACAGATTGTCCGCGATAACTACCGTCGAGCCATCACCCGCGACGGGATCACCCAGCGGTTGCCAGCCACCAGGATCATCGAGGGCATCCTTGTATTCCAATTGATAAGTCATCCCCTGAGCGGTGACGAACATAAGCTGTACGATCGCGCCGGCCGCCGGCACCGAAACACAGGTGTAAGCGGCCGGCGAAAGCACGATCACGGCAAACGCATTGGTTCCGCTCATCGGCGGCGTGCCGTTGTCGGTCGCGCGCACAGTGATGGAATTGGTGCCAACAACCGCCGCGTTCGTCACAGGCCAACTGAATTCGCCGGTCGCACCATTGATGCTTGCACCCGCGGGCGCGCCGGGATCGAGGCTGAAGACCAGCGTCTGGAACTGCCCCTCGTTGTCCGTCGCCGTGGCCACGAAACGCAAGGTCTGGCCCAGATAGGCGTACTTATTGCTGATGGCGGCAACGATGGGGGCCGTGTTGAAGATATTATTGGCCGCAAGCGGGGTGGGGGGCATGAAGAAGATGTTCGCCGTCCCATCGGGATATCGTCCCTGGCTTGTGTCCGCGGTCTGCGCCCCGAACGTGATCGCATCAATGGCAGTGCCGTTGACGGCAAAAAGCCCGATGGCTTCGCCTTCCTTGGCTAGTTTGAAATTCACATGAAGGGAAAGATCATTGGTCGAGTTCTTCGAGTTCTTTCCATCGGCCCAGACTAAGAGGTAATCACCCGGTGGAACAAGGTAATGACCGTTTGCCGGGATCATGAACTGCAGTGGGTCCGACAACGTGTCGGTCAGATAATAGCCGCCCAGGTCAACGCTGTTCGTGTCCGGATTGTATATCTCAAACCAATCTTCGCACTTGCTGTCAGCCGGATCAACCAGCGTATTCGTGTTCTCCGCCATCCACTCATTGATGAAGACGTTGAGTGGCGCCGCAACGCTGTTGTTGGGCGCGCCCGGCGAGACATTGAACATCTTCTGGCGGTAGAAGGGTTGCCCGTCCGGCACATCGCCATAACTCCAGTTGGAAGGAAGGTTCGTGTAGGTTAGATAGTCAACGATCTGAGTTGCCGCCCCAACCATCCGCGACAGCGCGATCCGTCCATTTCCCGATGGCAGCCGGAAATTTGTGTGCAACATGTTGGTTGTCGCCTGATTCGTCTGTGCGTCACACCAGACGACCACGAAAGCGTTCGATGGTACCATTGCATTTGTCGGGAATGCCCATTCCAGCAAATTTGTGTAGTTATCTGCCAGGAAGAGCCCGGCAAGACTTATAGGATTTGTATCCGTGTTGCATATTTCCACCCACGGATCGTGATCTCCAATGTTATCCGTTGGTCCAGTGATATTGTCGACCTCAACTTCATTGAGCCACAAAGCAGGATAGGCGGGCAGCCTGCTGCTGATTGAATTACTCCTCCCAGGTGTTTCGAGAGCTGTGTTGGTCAGCGGCGGGACGTAAGGCACGGACATGTTTGACACGCCACCGCCCTGCAATAGGACAACAATGTTTGGCGCGCTACTGGTGCTTTGCAGATACCAGTAACTCATCGTGCAGACCGCACCCGATGGCGGGGCCGGAAGAATGCTCTGCCCCACGTTCAGACTGCTGTCGCCGCCGGATGACGACACGATGCTTAGCGCCGATGTGCCGGAATGCTTGAAGTTCGTCGTGATGGCTGAGCTTGTGTAATAAGTGGTCGAAGTCCACGGGTTAAAGGCTGTCTCAAAACCGCCATTGCTGACAATGCTGGTCCCGACATCCTGATTGGAAACAACGAGGTGCACATCATCCACATAATTACTGCCGTTGCTCTGCAGGTAAATAAGCAGATTCGTGCCGGACACCGTGCCGGTGGATGCCACATAGACCCATTGCCGGCTGAAGGGTACATTTGATATGCCAATACCCCAATTTGAAACCCGGCTGTTGTCATTCGTGGGGTCTATAAGTTGCAACGCGGCTCCGTTTGTGATGACCGGCCATGGAACTCCGGCTTCATATCGGACCCGATCCACGACAGACGTCTGATTCCCGAGGTAAGCGAGCAATGATAATGTTTCGCCGTTTGAATCCAATGTTCCGGTGAAAATGTCGAATACGATATTCGTTCCGCCATAGAGCGCCGAATATGCACGACTGTCAGTTGCCAGGGTCAGGAAGGAGCTAGGCGCGAGCATGGATGCAGCCGGGAATGTGTATGAGGCCCCATTGAACTTCCAGCCCGACAAATCGAAGGCCATATTTGTGGAAGTATTGAACAACTCAAGATACTGGGGGCCGGCCGTGGGGTTGTACATGATTTCGCTGATCACTACTTGACCGGTCAGGGATGGCGAATATCCAGTGTACACAACAGAGACGACGCCGGTGTCGCCCGCTATCTGATTGCCATGGATGTCGACGCCAGCCACACTGAAACTGTTTGTGCCCGGTGGTGCAACGACTCTCGCAGTCCATCCAGTTATACTTGTCCATGTTATTGGCCACTCAGCCCCATTGAACCAGACCGTCTTCACATTGAACGGAGCCGAACCGCTTATGAAAGCGATGTTGTTCGAATAAGTGATCGTCGGACTGATGGTGAAGTTCGTCGCGTTCGCTCCCGAAACCTGTGCGGCGATACCTGTCTGCGCCGTGAACATCCAACCTTTGAGAAATGTATTAGGGTTCTCGACACTTATACCGTTTGCGGTGAACGTGGTGAACCTTGTGTCGAGGAATGGTCCATATTGCGATGCATCGAGCGGCCCATTGACCAACTCCTGCAAGGCCCGCCAATACATGCGACGGAATTCAGGATTGCGATAGAGGTGGTCCATCGCCACATCGCTGCCACTGTCGTAGGTGAAAAGATAAGGTGCTGGTGGTGTCCATGTTGATGAAAGACCGATGACGATATTATAATCCCACATGATCAGGGAATATTTCGTGCCCTTTTGACCAATATAACCATAGAGATTCTGCGCATTATTGCAGCCGAAGGAGTCCCAGTTTCCCGCTGCATGATTGGCCGCAAAGATACGCATCCAGTTCTCCATGTCCGCGATATTCTTCATGTTTGCGGAAAGGGTGTTGCTTGGAGAATTGGCGGCATCAATCAGTGCATAGATGTTCGTGAAGTCATTTGCAGAATAGGGCGAACTACGAATCATATAATTCCATCGGTAACGCGCCTTCTTCTTTTCGCCGCCGGTGGTGGTGTAGTTTCCCAACAAGCAAAATGACTTGTTCTGATTCGCCGCATTGTCGGTAAAGGCGGGCGGAAACTCGAACCATGGCTGCATCTTGTATAACCATCCGTCTGCGTCATTAGGCCATCGTTCATCAACAATGTCAGAATCGGGCGTCTGCGCGTCTTCCATCAAGGTGCTGCGGCGGTTGCCGTTCACATACACGACGACATAGCGCCTGTTGAGCCACGGTACGCCCAGTGCTCGCATGAAGGTGTGTGCGAGTTGTTCGCGTTGAATTGTCGGGTCATCGCCCGCACTGTTGCCCGGTTGATGAATCTTGTTGAATGAGGTCAGGCCTAGAAACTTGTCATCATCGTTAAACGTCCACTTGTAATGGCAGAGTGATGTGCCATTTGGCCCATTGAAATTTTGGTGGTAAGGACTGCCGGCATAGCGAGCTTGCATGTTATATATGACTCGGTTGCCATTCACCATTGTACAGTCGTGCGATTCATTACTCAAGTCAGGCAGGGAATTCCACCGGTTGATCATCGCCTGCGTCAACCACAAGTGATAGATGCCGAAACTGCCAGTGGGGTTTCCGTCGCCGAAATACACGACGCATTCGCGATCCGGTTCGTTGATGTTGCGAATTTCCGGAAAACGGTTCGTCGCGCCACGGGAGTCAGTCGCGAGAATTGTGAAGGCAATGACCTTGTTACTCGCCTGTCCCGGAAATGTTGCACTGAAAATGCCATCACCCGCAATGACGTCGCCGCCCGTACCGTCATCCTTCATCACAACCGACGTGTAGTTCGTTGCCGGATCAATGCGGTAATTCATGGCAAGGCTTGCCACACCGTCGGGATCGCTTACGCGACAACTTACAACGACGGACTGACCTGTTGAAGGCACCGTGGGCCAATGGGAGACGGAATAGATCGCCGGTGGCGCGTTTGTAATGTAACGGCTGTTCGGTAGTCCCGGCGTTCCAAGATTTGAGGGAACCGGCATTGGACCGGTGGCCTCAAGCCAATTGCCATTGAGCCGTAAATAAATCTCCGGCCATCCACGCAACCAGCGGGCTTTATAACGCATTGTCGCAGTCTGGCCCGATGCCATTGTGTTGCTTTGAAGATAGAACTCGCAACAGTTCGCGCCGGTCCACACGCGGCTGCTCGCTCTCATGTGGAGCGACCGACTGCTGCCATTGTACCCAATATTCTCAAGACTCGAACGGACATGATCGCCTTCGAGAAACCAGTTGGTCGCGCCGCCTTCGAAACTCGGGTTGATGACCAGATTCTGCATGTTGGTTCCTGAATATATCTCAACGTCATCCACGAGACATTCGCCAACATCCAGTATTCCAAGTTGCGCATTCGATATGGATGATCCGTAGTTTGCTCCATTGTCCAGTACACCGGTGAACTCGATGTTTGTCCATGCCGCTTTGGCCGTTTCATCGCTGTCGGCCCAACTCGATGGGAGCCGTGTGTCAGCATTCGGATCGATCAATTCAAGGCTGCTTCCGCCACCCGCAGCCCATAAGCCCCATCGGCCGCCTGTGTTGTAGGTAACTTCGCTTACGGAAATGTACATTGTCGAGGAATTCGTCAGGCCGTTCGTTATGACGATGCTCGTGTGCGGGAACGCCAGCGCGACGCGCTCGCCGCCATGGCTTAACTTGCCCCCGAAATCGCCAAGGCAGTTCGACAAATCCAAATTCGGATAGTTCGTCCGCAAGTGTGCCGCACTTCTCGCAATCACAAGATAGCCGCCGGGCGACATGACAGTATTGGATGGAAATGAAAACATTATCCCGCTGGAGAAGTTCCATCCGCTTAGATCGATGTTACTGGATGCCCGATTGAACAGTTCAACATATTGATCATCGTCATTTCCAGAAATCGGCTTGTACATCAATTCGTTGATGACAATGGGGGATAAACGCTGCGGTCCGTTGTTGGTGCCAAGTGACAGTGATGCGAGCCGATAGAAATCGCCGGAGCCATCGGGCACGCGTCCCATGGAGACACTGTTTTCCTGAGGTTCGAAATTCACCGCATCTACCACGCGGGTCTGGTTCGAATTCCACAAGAAGATCTTATCGCCTGTCTTATTGAGGCGGAACCCGAGTTGGCCGTCTTGAAAATAGACAAAACCGCGGGCGGGAATAATGGTGCCAGGCGGGATTTGGAACTTATTAGTTGTCGAATCTTCACTAAGCCACGCGCCTGAGAGATTCTTTGGCGCATTACTGTGGTTGTACAGTTCGATCGCATCTTGCATCGGCAGGTCCGTGTGTGCGAGGAACTCATTGATGACAACGCCATCGAGAGGATCGGGAACATATGTGTTGATCGTGCCCGGCGTGCCGCCCATTTGAGAGCTGATGTCCCACGCCCGCGGGTCGTTCTCGCCATAGGTCGGGTTCGTGAGAATAAGCGAGTGGCCGATACCGCCGGCTGCCACCGGCCAAGGCAACAGGTCGCTATATGAAATGGAGAGTAGAAGAGCGCCGACTTCGTCATACAGACTCAGCGTGTCGGATTTCTTCAGGCTGCCAGTGTAAGGCCCCATAATATTGGTTGCCCCATAAACATTGGCTATTCCCTGCGGTGATGCGCCAATGCAGAGATATGCACCGCCAGCAATGACCGTTCCGGATGGGAAAGTGTAGGCCATGCTGCTGCCGACTATGCTGTAACCGCCGATGTTGTGGAACCAAGGATTGGAGTTATAAATCTCAACAAATTCGACGTTGTTACTGTCGGCACGCGGTGCGGGTTTATACATCATCTCGGAAAATACGATTGGAGTCTTCCGACTGGTCGGGCCGATCAAGTCGCGGGGGCTCACACTTGTCGCGATGACCACGTTGCCGGTCATTTCGGTAATGTCGCGAAACTGCGCCAGTATGGCCTGGTTGGTGGAACGACTTGTGAGTATGAGCCCGACATAGACCGGATTTGTCATCACGATTGTTGCGCCGCCCAATTGCGTCCACGCCAAGCCGTCATAGCTGGCATATCCCGAAAAGACATTACCAGCACGTTTAAGTCGCAGCCACGAATTCGGGAAATTTGCAGGGAAATTACCTGTTTTACTGCTCGCAATACCCGCCGGATCACGCCACTCGAAGAAATCGCCAGCCATGGAAGGCGTTGCGAAAGATGCGGCAAAACGACTGCCTACTGTCAGCTTTTCGCGAGCCATCAGTCCGGCTTTGGCAAAAACGTCAGAAAGGCCGAGGTTCGCAAGTCGCAGGCTCACATCGAAATCCCCCGTTCGCGCCAGTGAGTTGAAGTTGAATTGATCCGATGGCCCGTCGCCGATGCCGGAACCTGCAGCAAGAATGTCAACGCCATTGCTCACGATGGTTACAACCGAGGTGATCGTCGAATTTCCGATGTCCAGCGACAGATAAGGAGTGGCGGTAAACTTCACCAGGGTGTTCGTTGCAAGTATGTTGGGTGTGGTCGCCTGATCGCGGACATTATTGACCACAACCCAGTAATTGCTTCCGTAAACTAGCGGCCCGGCAGCCAGCGTCACCGACGTGTTGTCCGGCGACAGCATCGCGCCTGTGACGGCCACTCCGTTGCTGAAAACATAGTTAGCTGTGTTCGTCGCGCTGGAAGGTTCCACCGGCTCAGAATAGTTTATCTGAACATTTGTCGGGCCTAAGTTGAACGCATTTACCACGGTTGGCGGCGTCGTGTCGTAAATGACAGTAAGTGTGGCGAGGGCGCTGGTCGTCACGCCGGCAGGATTCGAAATGACGCAGATGTAGATCTGTCCGCTGATCCCGACCGTCGCGTTGCTTACCACATAAGACGGTTTGACCGCGCCTGCGATGTTCGTTCCATTGCAAGTCCACTGATAAGTTACGGGCGAACGGTTGGAAGAAACCACTGAAAAACTTGCGTTGAACCGATCATAAACCGTGATGTTGGTGGGCTGCCGGCAAAGGCCCGGCGGAAGATCAATTCCGTTGTATGGAATCAAGAGCGTTCCGACTCCACTTGTGGAAGTCATCGGCTGTTCATACTCGCCAGATGGCAATTGCCAGCGAACCGAAAGATTGTCATTGCCGAGGCCCTGCTGCATCTGCGCCTCGATGTAGTATCGCCGTCCGCCTTCGAGATAAACTTGCGATGACATTTGGTTGGTGTATGTCGTGTATGTTTCCGACCCGGTTGATTGATTCGGGGCCACGTAACAAATCAGCGACTTGTTGGTTGGACTTTCATCGGCGCTCAAGAACAAGCCGGAAGAATCATCACTGGCGATCCAGAACGTATAGTTTCCGTTCGCGGGCGGAATGACGAACGCCCGCATGCGCTGACCGTAGTAGTTCTTTCCCGAGTTGATCTCCGCTTCAAAGTTGGTGAAGTATTTTGTGAATGCAACTGTCGGACAGGCGGGCCAGTTTGGATTGGATGTCGTGTTAGTGAGCATCGCGAGCGAGTTTCCCGCGGTCGTGTTCAGATTACTCCACAACTCGCGAAAGATGCCGAACGTCGGCGCAGGTTGAACTGTGATCGTCGCGACGGCGCTCGTTGCCACGCCCGCCGAGTTGGACAACAGGCAGCTGAAGCCAGAACCGCTGAGTGCGGGCAACACATTGCTCGCCACGCAAACAGACTTGGTCGCGCCGGAGATGTTCGTGCCATTGAGCATCCATTGATATGTCAGCTGCGAACCATTCGTGGCCACGACGGTGAAGGCGGGAGTCGCGCCTTCAACAGCCGTCGCACTCGACGGCTGTCTCCAAATGCCGGGCGGCGCGACGATACCGTTGCAGGGAATCAGCACCGTGCCTTGCAAACTGTTGGCCGTCAGCGGCTCCTCACTCGTCGAATTGGGAATTGCCCACTTGACGCACAGATTATCGTTGCCCAGCCCTTGTTGCATCTGTGCTTCGATGTAATAGCGCCTGCCCGTCTCCATCCAGATCGCTGCGGATTTTTGGTTGGTTTCGCTGTTCCATTGGTGCGGCGATGTATTCGTATTGACCGACGAGACGGCCGACGCATTGCTCGGATTTTCATCCGTGCTGAGAAACAGCTTTGAGGAATCGTCACTCGCGATATAAAGCGTATAGGGACCGTTCGCCGGCGGCACGACAAAGGCGCGCAATCGTTGGCCATAATTCGTATTCACCGAACTCACTTCCGTCTCGAAATTGCTGAACACGGTCGTGAAATTCGCCGCCGGGTTCGTCGGCCAATTCGGATTGTTCAGCGTGTTGGTCAGTGCATTCAGCGAGTTGGTGATGGTCGCGCTGAGGTTCGTCCACAGCTCGCGATAGACGCCGAATGCCGGCGGCGGTTGCACCACCAGCGTCGCGACGGCGCTCGTCACCGCGCCCGCAGAATTCGAAAGCACGCAGCGGAAGACGGCACCGCTTTGCGATTGCATCGCGCCGTTCACCGCATACAGCGAACGCGTCGCGCCGGTCACGACGATTCCATTTTGAAGCCACTGATAGGACAGCTGCGATCTGTTTGTGGCAATCACGTTGAAGACGGCTCTCGTGCCCGCCACGATTGTCGCGTTCGAGGGTTGCCGGTAAATTCCAGGCGTCGTGTTCGTGCCGCTGCATGGAATGATGATCGTTCCGTTGGTACCGGCAGCCGTCATCGGTTCCTCGATTGCGCCGGTGGGGATTTTCCAGCGGATGCACAGATTGTCGAGGTTGCTGCTCTGCTGCATCAGCGCCTCGGTATAATATCGTCGGCCGCCCTCCATGAAAATTTGCGCCGACTGCTGGCTGGTCTGTTTGCTCCACTGATGATTCGTGCAGGCGAGCGTCACCAGCGAGATGATGGTTGTGTTCGACGGATTTTCATCGCTGCTGAGCGATAGCTGCGATGCGTCATCGCTGGCGATCCAGAACGTGTAGTTTCCGTTCGTGGGCGGAACGACGAACGCGCGGAGCCGCTGGCCGTAATTCGTTTTTCCCGAATTCAGTTCAGTCTCGAAATTCGTGAAAGTCATCGTGAATCCGGCCACGGGATTCGTCGGCCAGTTCGGGTTCAGCGTCGTGTTCGTCAGTACGTTCAGCGAGTTCGACGCCGCGAGCGGGAGGTTCGTCCACAGCTCGCGGTAGATGCCGAAGGACTGCGCGGGCGCGCGGGACGGCGCAACCAACGGCAACGCCAGTAATCCGGCGAGCAAAACTCTTCGACAACTCATTTTTTTAAGATTTCTTTCTTCGCAGTCCTGAAAAATACGCCACACTCTCCAACGTCACGCCCGACCCTAAACAAGACAATACACAGAAGAAACGTTTCCAATCATTGGAAATTTTGCTTTTCGTGACTGCCAATGATTGGAAGTTTTGCGTTTCGTGATTTCCAATCATTGGAAGTTTGCGGCGGTGCGCGCCGTGGCCGGTTTCGGCGGTCCGGGAATTTCCGGCGTCCCGGGTTTGGAGCTTTGGACTTTTGCAGGAAGGCTGGTAGAGTGCCGCGCTTTTTCGGAATTTTGAATGAATGACAACGAAATAGAAACGCTGGCTGACGACCTGCATGGCAGGACGACTCTGGCCGCGCCGCCGTCGACGACGCCGGTGGCAACGTCGGGCCGCGGGCTGACGCAGCTCATGCAGCATTATCAGGCGATTTTGCAGGCGCGCGCGCTGTTTTATCCGGTGGCGTACCGGTTCGTGCGCGAGCTGGGGCGCGGGCGGCAGGGCGTGGTTTTCAAGGGGCTGCGGCAGGGCGCGCGCGGCTGCGTGACGCGGCACGCGATCAAGGTTTTCGACCCGTCGATTTATGCGAACGCGAAAAAATATTGGACGGACATGGGCCGCATCGCGGAGCAGACATCGAAGATGCAACTGCTCGACAGTCCGAATCTGGTTTCGCCGGACATTTATGAGGAATACAACGGCATCGGCTACGTTCAGATGGGCATGATCGACGGTGTCGGGCTGCGCTACCTGCTTGATGGCGATCACGTCGCCCGCGCGAAATCACGTTGCACGGCCGAAGAATGGGCGCAAACGCTCGACGTGGTGTTTCACCAAAACGACGGGCGTCTGGCGATCCAGCCAGGCATCGCAATTCACATCATGCGGCGCGTTCTGCGCGGTCTTGAAATTCTGCACGAGCTCGGATTCGTCCACTGCGACATCAAGCCGGCCAACATCATGATTGACCGGCTGGGCACGGTGAAAGTGATCGACTACGGGCGGGGCACGTTCACGCACGAGCAGCAGTTGTTTCTGCTCGGCACGCCGACCTACATGGCGCCGGAGCAGCACCGGCGCGAGGCGGCAAATCCCGCGTCGGATATTTATGCGGTCGGGCTCGTCGGCCTCGAAATGCTGCGGGGCCAGCCGCTGCTGCGGATGCAAAATGGCAAGGTCAACGAGAACGATTTGCTTGCGTACAAGCTGAAGCTATGCGACATCCTGCCCGACTTGTTGCCCGACTACGTGCGGCGCAACGAGGCGTTCGTCGGCGTGCTGCGGAAATTTCTGCATCCCGATCCGGCGAAACGCTACGCCAGCGCCGAGGCGGCCGAGGCCGGTCGTGGCGGGCTCATCTTGGTGCACAAGCAGCTTGCACAGGTGGGCAAGGATACGGAATATGGCCGGGAACTTGAGAACTACCTGTCCAAGCTGATTGACCCGAGAACCGGAGAGGTCAGCACCGACGATCTTGTGAACGTCGGCGCGGCCAGGTGAAAATAAGAAAAGAAGGACGAAAGAAATAACGACATGAACGTACTGCACATCTGCGCGAACCCGCGGCCCGTCGAAGAATCGGCGTCGAAACAACTCGCCACCGCATTTTTTGGCAAGCTGCTTGAAACGAATCCCGATGTCACACTCAACAACGTTGATTTGTACGAACAGCCGCCGCCCTACCTTTCCCTCGAGGCCTACAACCGGCTCACCAAGCCGTTTGTCCAGCCCGGCTATCAGCCCACCGCGAAGGAAGAAAAAGCCGCGGCCTACGCCTTCGCACAAGGCGAACTTCTCAAGCAGGCCGACGTGCTCGTCCTGACGCTCCCGCTCTGGGGCGGCAGCGCGCCCGCCATTCTCAAGGCGTGGCTCGACCAGGTCGCCATGCCCGGTATTGCGTTCGAACCCAGCCCCGAAGGCCCGAAGCCGCTCCATCAGCTCCGCAAGGTCATCCTGCTCGTCTCCTCCGGCGACGTGTACAAGGAAGGCGATCCGCGCGACGGCCTCATGCCGATGATCAACGGCCTCTTCGGATACATCGGCGTCACCGACATCGAAGTCGCGTGGGCCGACGGCCAGGACCCGGTGATGCATGGCGACAGCGCCGACCGCAAACAGATGGCTGTCGAAGCCGCGCAGGAACTGGCGGAAGACATCTCCAGCGAGCCGTAATATTCGTCGCGACTTTCTGAATCGCAAAACCGCCCCGGACTTCCGGGGCGGTTTTTTTATTTTGCAATTCTGCCTTTCGCTTGCATTTCGCCCGCGCATCCGTTTATTTCGCCGCGCACATGAAAGCACTCATCGCACTTGAAGATGGCACAACGTTTCCCGCCGAGTCGTTCACCGGCGACGGCGAATGCTGGGGCGAACTGGTTTTCAACACGTCCATGACCGGCTACCAGGAGATCCTCACCGACCCGTCGTACAACGGCCAGATCGTCACGCTCACCTATCCGCTCATCGGCAACTACGGCGTCAACACCGAGGATGTCGAATCGTGGAAGCCGCACGCGCGCGGCCTCGTCATCGGCGAATGCAGCCGCATCCCGAGCAACTGGCGCAGCACGCAAACGCTCCCCGATTATCTGCGCGCAGCAAATATTCTCGGCGTTCACAAAGTAGATTGCCGCGCCGTCACATTTCACATCCGCTCGCGCGGCGCGAAAAAATGCGTCGTCTCCACGCGCGAACTCGATCCGGCGAAGCTCGCGCAAAAGGCAAAAGACTCGCCCGGTCTCGTGGGCGCAGATCTCTGCACCGAAGTCAGCACGAAACAGGTTTTCGTTTTTCCCGGCAGCGAAAAGAACGCGCGGAAAATCGCCATCATGGATTGCGGAATAAAAACGAACCAGCTCCGTATCATGAGCGACCTCGGCTGTCAGCTTCACGTCTTCCCGAACACCGCGACCGCCGAACAGATCCTCGCGATCAAGCCGGACGGATTTTTTATTTCCAACGGCCCCGGCGATCCCGAAGGCGTTCCGCAAACCGTCGCCAACCTCCGCAAGATCGTGAACACCGGCCTGCCGACATTTGGAATTTGCTTCGGCCACCAGCTCCTCGGCCTCGCCTTCGGCGGAAAAACTTTCAAGCTGAAATTCGGCCATCGCGGCGCGAACCAGCCCGTCATCGAAAAATCCACCGGCCGCGTGGACATCACCTCGCAAAACCACGGCTTCGCCGTCGCTCCCGAATCGTTGCCCGACGACGTCGAAACCACGCACATCAATCTCAACGACAAAACCAGCGAAGGCCAGCGCCACAAAAAGCTGCCCGTCTTTTCGGTGCAATATCACCCCGAAGCCGCCCCCGGCCCGAACGACGCGTTCCATTTGTTCGAGCGCTTTATCAAGTTGATTGACACAAACGGCTGAGTAAACTTGCGCCATGACAAAAGGGCAGGAACAGAAATTGATCCGGCGCTGCCGGCAACTCGAGCGAGAAACGGCCGAGATAGTCAAACACCATCCAGAAGCCGACCCGCACGATGTGTGGCATACGTTGCTCGCTCTTGAAGAAACACCAGAAGAACGACTCCGCCTTTCGCTCACCCGTGGCCAAGCCCTCAAACATATTCTCGTCTGAAGAAATCGGATTTCTTCGGTGTCTCGTCAGGGCAAACATTCCCTTCATGATCGTCGGCGTTTCCGCCGCTGTTTTGCAGGGGGCCATCGTAGTCACACGCGACATTGATCTCTGGTTTCGCAATCCCGGCGACCCGCGAATCGCGGCCGCTGCAAAACGCGCCGGCGGCATTTATGTTCCACCTTTGATTCACAATCCGCCTCACTTCGCCGGACGCGTCACAGGAAATTTCGAATGGTCCTCAACGTCAGCGGAGTCGGCGAATTTGATGACGAATCCAAGAATGCCGTCATCGTTCGCATCCGCGACATTTCCCTCAAAGTTCTGCGCCTCGACCGTGTCATCGCCAGCAAAGCCGCCGCCAACCGCGAAAAAGATCGCATCGTCATGCCGGCCCTCCGCTCCACATGGGCGGCAATTCAGTCGCGACAGGAAAAGAAAAAACGCGCCCGCTCTCGGCCCGAAAAACGCGCTTCAGCTTTGCGCTCGCGTCGCAAGCCCGGCACGCGAACGCCGCGAAAATAATTCCCGGCACGCATCGCAACTTCCAATGATTGGAAATTTGCGCGTCCGCATTTTCCAATCATTGGAAGTTGCGATCAGCGCCGGCGCGACGCCGTCGGCACTTGTCATCCGGCTTTTCGCAAAGTAACAAAGCGACATGAATGTTGTTCCGGTTCCGGTCTTCCTGTTTGCGTTGGTGATTTCTGTTTTCAGTTCGGCGGCGAAGGACTGGCCGGAATTTTGCGGCACACACTGCAAGAACATGGTCGCCGATGAAACGAACCTGCCGGACTCGTTCGGGCCCGGCGAAAAAGATTCGATGAAGGGCGAGATCATCCGCTCCACCGCAACGAATGTTTTGTGGGGCGTGCGCACCAGTTCGCTGACGTATCCGTCGCCGACGATTGCCGGCGGAAAAATTTTCACCGGCGGCAAGGAGGCCGGTTTCGGAATTTTCAAATGCCTCGATGCGCGCGATGGAAAACTTTTGTGGGAATACGCCGCGCCGTTTCGCAAATTTCCCGCGGAAGTCGAACCGGGTCTGAAATACATGCTCGGCCGCATCACGCCAAACCTCGGCATCTGCGCCACCGCGACGTTCGACGAGGACCGCGTCTATTTCGTGAACCACCGCGCCGAGGTGATGTGTCTCGACGCGAACGGCGGCGAGCAGCCATTCGCCGTCTTGACCAGCCCGTTGGATTCCACAAAGGACAAGCCGTCGCGGCCCGATGTGCCCGCCGGCGTGCGCGGTGAAAAGATTCTTTGGAATTTTGATTTGTGGGATTACGGCATCCGCCCGTCCGATGCGTGCGATGGCTCGCCGCTGATTGACGGCGATTTCGTTTATGTCTGCACCTGCAACGGTGCGGATCGCGAAGCCGAGGTTGCTTACTACGATGATCGCAAGGCTCCCGCGCCGACCGCGCCGAACCTCATCGTGCTCGACAAGAAAACGGGCCGGCTGCTCGCCACTGACGACGAGCCGCGCATCGGGCCGATGATCATGCACGGTCAGTGGTCCACGCCGTCCATCGGCGTCGTCAACGGACGCAAGCTGGTGTTCTTTGCCGCCGGCGATGGCGTTTGCTACGCGTTCGAAACGCTGGCCGCCGCGGGCGAAAAACCGGTGAAGCTCAAAACGGTCTGGTCGTTCGATTGCAATCCGCCCGAATACAAGATCACCGGCGACCTGAACTGGGCTGCGAAATATTCGCTCGGCGACAAGCGGCTCAAGAAATCGCTCAACAAGAAAAGCGAAAGCAGCTACGTCGGCATGAGCGAGTTCATCGCCTGCCCCGTGTTCCTCAGCAACCGCGTTTACATCGCCATCGGCCGCGATCCCGAACATGGCCACGGCCGCGGCGCGCTCTGGTGCATCGACGCGACGAAGACCGGCGACATCACCGCGACCGGAAAAATCTGGAGCTATCAGGGCCTCGACCGCACGCTCTCCACCGTCTCCATTTCCGACGGTTTGCTCTACATCGCCGATGTTGCCGGACGCCTGCACTGTCTCGAAGCCGACACCGGAAAACTTTTGTGGGTCCAGGAAACCGGCGCGGATGTCTGGTCCTCCACGCTCGTCGCCGACGGGAAAATTTATCTGCCGACGATGAAGCATTTCTGGGTGCTCGCCGCGGGCCGCGAAAAGAAAGTCCTGAGCGAGATCGGCCTCGGCGCGCCGATGTACGCCACGCCCGTCGCGGTGGACGGCACGCTCTACATCAATTCCCGAAACTATCTGTGGGCCGTCCGCAAGTTTTGAGATTTTTTTGCGGCGGTTGACAGAAACGGCTAGAAAGTTGCGAGAGGTGATTTCATGAAAACTTTGATTATGTCAGCAGTGGTTGCCGGCTTCGCGATGGCGGCGCAGGCGGAAAACTGGTCCGTCACTTCGCCGAACGGCCTCGTGAAAATTTCCGTGCAGCTCGCCGATCTCGGCGGCAAGGCGGATTTCCCGAAAGGCGCGTGTCTCTATTATCGCGTCGAGCAGGGCGCGGAAGGCAGCCGTGCAGTCGTCGTCGGCGACTCGCCGCTCGGCCTGCAGTTGCAGGGGCAGGATTTTCTGAACGGCCTCGTTTTCGTTTCGGCGCAGCCGCAGAAGTTGATCGAGGAAAATTACGAGGTGCCTCACGGCAAGCGGCATCAGTGCCACAATCGCGCGCAGCATCTGACGCTGGCATTTCGCAACGCGGCGGGGCAGCCGATGGAAATTGATCTGCGCGCCTACGACAACGGCGTCGCATTTCGCTACCGCCTTCCCGGCAGCGGCGGCGCATCTCAAACGGTTGAGACGGATGCAACGGGTTTCGCGATCCCGAAGGACGCGAAGATGTGGATGGCGGCGAGCGACAAGGCGACGACGTACTCGCCGGCTTATGAAGTGTACTACGAAAACGGAATCGCCCCCGGAATGCCGTCGCCCAACGGTCTCGGCTGGTCCTTCCCGGTTCTGTTCCGCACGGGGGAAGGCCGGTGGGCGCTGATCACCGAGGCGAATGTCGGCGCGAACTTCTGCGGGACGCGGCTGGGCAGCGAAGCGCCGCAGGGCGTGTATCGCATCGCATGGCCGAGCGCGGCGGAAGGCAACGGAACCGGCGCGGTGAAACCGACCGCGACGTTGCCGTGGGAAATGCCGTGGCGCGTGATCGTCGTCGGCAGCGGGCTGGGGGACATCGTCGAGTCAACGCTCGTGACGGACGTCGCCGATGCATCGCGCATCAAGGACACGAGCTGGATCAAGCCGGGCCGCGTGGCGTGGAGCTGGTGGTCGGACAATCCGAGTCCCATGGACGGCGAGAAGCAGAAGAAGTTCGTGGACCTCGCCGCGGAGATGGGCTGGGAATATGTGCTGGTGGATGCGAACTGGGACATCATGGACAACGGCAATGTCCACGATGTGCTGCGCCACGCGAAGGAGAAGGGGATCGGCGTGCTGCTCTGGTACAACTCCGGCGGCCCGCACAACGTCGTGACGGAGAAGCCGCGCGACACGCTCACCGTCGCGCCGGTCCGCCGCTACGAACTCGACATGCTGAAGAAGTGGGGCGTCAAAGGCATCAAGGTGGATTTCTTCCAGAGCGACAAGCAGAACGTGTTCGAGGAATATCACGGCCTCATGGAGGACGCGGCGCAGCGGCACATCATGGTGAATTTCCACGGCTGCACGCTGCCGCGCGGATGGGAGCGCACGTGGCCGAACCTGATGAGCATGGAAGCGGTGCGCGGCGAGGAGTGCTATATCTTCGATCCGAAATATCCCGCCAGCGCGCCGGTGCAGAACACGATCCTGCCGTTCGCGCGAAACGCCGTCGGCCCGATGGACTACACGCCGGTGACTTTCTCGGACAACAAGAACGCGCGGCTCACCACCGTCGCGCACGAACTGGCGCTGTCGGTGCTGTTCGAAACCGGCTGGCTACACTTCGCCGACAAGGCCGAGTCATATCTGAACCTCCCCGACGCCCCGAAGAATTTCCTCAAGCACGTCCCCGTCACCTGGGACGACGTACGCTTCGTCGCGGGCGAGCCCGGCCGGTTTGCGATCATTGCGCGCCGGAACGGCGACACCTGGTACATCGCCGGAATCAACGGCACGCCCGAACCGCGCGAAGAGAAGATCAAGCCCGGCGCGTGGCTGCCGGCCGGCCGCTACGAACTCACTCGCATCGGCGACGGCACCGACATGCACAGCTTCGCCAGCGACACAACGCCATTCGAGGCCGGCGGCGAATTCGCCGTCAAGATGCTCCCGCGCGGCGGCTTCGTCGCCACGATCAAGGCGATGAAACCCTGACGCAATTGCCAATCATTGGAAGTTACCCAAGCGCCTCCTTCCAATGATTGGAAAGCGGAAGTGGAGACGCGCAAGGAGGGGCGACATTCTTGTCGCCCAATCTTCATTCCGATGGCGACAGGAATGTCGCCACTCCTTGAAGCGCGCGGTCAGGCTTTCTCTATGCTCAGCGTCGCGACGGGGTCCAGGCCGCTAAGTCGCGAGTAAGTTCCGGTGGGTTCGGTGCCCCCGGCCGGATTCATTCCGTCGCGGTATTTCGAGTTGATGGGCCGGCCCTGAATCATTCTGCGCCGGCCCGGATTCATTCTGGGCCGGTATTTCGAGTTGATGCGCCGGCCCGGATTCATTCTGGGCCGGTATTTCGAGTTGATGGGCCGGCCCGGATTCATTTTGGGCCGGTATTTCGAGTTGATGGGCCGGCCCTGAATCATTCTGCGCCGGCCCGGATTCATTCTGGGCCAGTATTTCAAGGCGATGGGCCGGCCCGGAATCATTTTGCGCCGGCCCGGATTCATTCTGGGCCGGTATTTCGAGACGATGGGCGGGCCCGGAATCATTCTGCGCCGGCCCGGCATCATTCCGGGGCGGTATTTCAAGACGGTGCGTCGCGACAGAAGAAAGGCAGGCCACGAAAGCGGGTTGCTGCGGCGGTATTTTGGAAGTCTGCGGCGGCGGAGAAGATCGCCTTGATGTCCGGAAATGATGCTTGGCGCGCACACTTTGGCGTGCCCGGAAGGCACCCTGGAGGGTGTAGACCGTACAAGGTTCTGTTTTTCCAATGATTGGAAGTGGCCGGGAGGCAGTCTTCCAATGATTGGAAGTTTGCGGGTGCGTTACAGGCGTTTCGGGGCGGGAGCGGAGGCGGCGGCGGTTTTGGGTTTGGCCTTTTCGTCCGTGGGGGGCGGGGGGTTGAGGGTGGCGAGGTAGGCGGCGAGGGAGTCGATTTCTTCCCTGGTGCCGGCGAGGTGGGGCATGTAGGCGTGATAGGGGGAGTCGGGTTTGTAGTCGTGGAGCATGGCCAGGACGCTTTCGATGGCTTTGCGGTCGCGTTCGCCGATGAGGCGTTTCATGGATCGGTAGCCATAGACGGTGTGGCAGGCCATGCACTGGCCGCGAAACATGGCTTCGCCTTTTTCAAGCTGGGTGGCGCCGCCGTTGCGGGTCCAGAGGGAGCGGGTGAGGTAGCCTTCGGCGTTGAGGCGGTCAACGTCTTTGACGCGGACGCTGTTGGAGTACATGTGCTGGCCGATGACGTAGGGCTTGCGGAGGGTTTCGCGGACGTATTCGCCGGAGGCGGTGGCGATGAGGGCGAGGAAGACGACCGCGCTGGCGTGGCCGGGGTTGAATTCGAGGGGCTCGCGCAGGGCGAAGAAGTAGGTGACGGCGACGATGGTCACGGAGGTGAGCATGACGATGAGCATGACGCGGGTGACGATGGTGAAGGCGCCGGTGCCGATGGTGGAGACGCCGAGCTGCAAGAGGGCGCGCTGCGATTCGGGGACTTTCCACAGATACCAGAGCAGCGCGGCGGGCAGCAGAATGAAGGTCGGCAACAGCCATTTTGCGCTCCAGCGCACGAGGGAGGTTTTGAGTTCGGGCTTTTGCTGGCCGTCGATGCGGCTGCAGGTGACGAGCGCCCAGACGCCGGCGAGCGACGCGCAAATGAGGCAGCGGATCGCGAGGTTCGGGAAGTAGGTCGGGTTGAAGAAGGCCTGCCAGAAGCGGCTGGCTTCCTGGCCAGTGCCAGCGACGGCGAGCCAGGGGTCGCCGGGGGTGAGCATGAAGGCGAGTATGCCGTTGATGATGACGAGCGTGAGAAACGACGAGATCGCGTAGAGCCAGCCGACTTTGACGTGAAGAGAATCGGAGATGCGGTTCCATGAGTAGTAATAAACCGCGGCGGTGCTCAGCTCGATGATGAAGAAGACCCACTCAATGGCCCAGCCGAAAACGAAGTTGTGGATGAGCGTGCTGGTGCCTTCGGGATTGGCGAGGCCGATGGCAAACCAGATGCCAACGCCGGATACGGTTCCGAAAACGGCGGTGAGGATGAGGAAGAATTTCGAGTGGTCGCGGATGACGGGCAGCCATTCGCGGTGGTCGCGCAGGGCCTTGCTTTCGGCCATGACGAGATACAGGCCGCCGCCGACGGCGAAGAGCGCGATCATCATGTGGAAGATGGCGATGATGCCGATGACCCAGGCGCTGCCGATGTGAGGTACGTTCCAAAAGGGATAGTTCATGGAGGTGTCCTGTTTCCGTTTCTAAATGGCGAGATAGCCCCAGGCCGTCGTGACGATCAGAACGGCGAGCACAAACAAGCCGAACCATGTGGCGCGGCGGGCGCGCAGGCCCCTGACGGTCGAGGTGTCATAAAGCGGGATGAGGAACCAGAGGACGAAGCCGGCCGTGAAAAGTACGATGCCGAAGATTTCGCCCGCCATGCCGGGGATCAACTGTCCGATGATCTTCAAGACCTGGAACTGGCTCATGAAATACCATTCGGGGTGAATGCCGGGCGGCGCGGGCTTCAGCACATCGGCCTGCGGGCCGAGATCCCACGGGAAAAGAAACGCGAAGACGGTCAGCACGTTGAGCGCGACAAACCACATCGCGAAATCCTTCATCAGGAAGTTCGGGAAGAACGGAACGGTCCTGCGCTGCGCGAGAGGTTTCACCTCTTCGCATGGCGGCGTGGCGTTGCCGTGTTTCTGGACGAGCCAGAGATGAAAGCCGAGGAGCATGGAGAAGAATGCCGGCAGGATCACGACGTGGAGCGCGAAGAAACGATGCACGGTGTATTCGCTGACGTCCGGTCCGCCGCGCACAATCTCCGCGAGCTTCGGGCCGATGACGGGGAACGCCGACGGAATTTCGAGGCCGACCTTCGTGGCGAAGTACGCGAGGTCATCCATCGGCAGCAGGTAGCCGCTGAATCCGAAGACCATCGTCATGCCGAGCAGAATCATGCCGCTCCACCAGCCGAATTCGCGCGGCTTGCGATAGGCTTTCATGAAGAACGCGGAGAACATGTGGACGAAGATCGCGAAGATCATCAGCGTCGCGGCCCACGAATGAACCGAGCGGATCAGCCAGCCGAAATTCATTTCGTAGGTGATCTGCCGGACCGATTCGTAGGCGTCCGGCCCGGGCCGGTAATACATCAGCAGCAGCACGCCGGTGACGCATTGCACGATGAAGAGGAACATCGAGATGCCGCCCCAGTAATACCAGAACGACTGCTTGTGCAGCGGGACGGTTTTCTTCTTCGCGAACGCCGCGATGTCCGCAAGCCCGAGCCGCTCGTCGGCCCATTCATAAAAGGATTGGAGTTTCATGCGTGCTCCTGTGGCTTCCTCGAAACGACCACGGCGACATCCGTGACCGTGACTGCATATTGCTTCAGCGGCTTCGGCGGCGGGCCGCTCACATTCCCGCCGGTCTTCGGATCATAGACGCCGCCGTGGCACGCGCAGCGGATGCATTTGTTCTCCGCCTCGTAGTGAACTGTGCAGCCGAGATGCGTGCAGACCGCGGTCAGCGCCGTCCACGTCCCGTCGTCGTGATGAATCAACATGCTCGGCTTCGACGCGAACTTGAACATCAGCGCGCTGCCCGGCGCGAGCTTCTGCGCATCCTTGAGCGTCACCTCCGTCACCGCGCCCTCGCGCTCGGCCTTTTCGACCGGCGACATGAGATAGCGATACACCGGATAGCCGATCACGCCCGCATAAACCAATCCCGCGCCGCCCAGCGCGGTGCGGATGAAACCCTGCCGCGAAAAGAGCCCGTCGGTGCCGCGTGAAATCTTGTTGTCCTGATTTGTGTCGCTCATTTGACCACACTCTCCGTTACGGGTTTTGCGCGGACCATCACCGACACCAGCCAGCCGATGGTGCCAAGGCCGATGACGAACAGCAGGAGGAACAGGCCGACCACCGACCAGTTCGTCACGACCGTCCGCTGCCACACGTCGTAGCCTTTTCCGAGCAGCGTGTAATCGCGGACGCCATCGCGGAAGATCGTCCAGCCCGCCAGCGCGAGGAAACCGAGCGTCGCCCCGACCCAGCCCGCGGCAAACGCCGTGACCTTCTTGAAACCCACCCACGCGCCGAAAACCAGGATCAGCGCCACCGAGCCAATCCACACAAATGATGAAAGGTGATAGAACGGATTCGCCGCGATGTCCGCCAGGACCTTCGCCGGCTGCAGGTGATAGACGAAATGCCCCGCGGCGAGCTGCGCGATGACGCCCGCCACCGCGACTCTTCCGCCGAGCCCGGCCAGATATTCGCGCACCGGCATCTCGATCCGCTTATGCCCCGCCAGCCACACCATCCACAAACCCGCGAAAACCAGCCCGCCCGCCAGCATGAACAGCCAGCGCGGCGACGTCGTCGGATCGTGCGGCGGCAGATGCGTCCCGCCCGCCGTCGCCGAATACATCTGCTGCCAGACTTCCGGCCGCAGCATCAGCGTCATATTCGTCGACAGAATTTTCGCGATCGAACCGGCGATGAGCCACGACAGCGCGCCGATCCACCACACCGGCCTGCCGCGCTCCGCGCCCGCGTTGAACTTGTAGAGCAGCCAGTAGCACGCCATCAGCATCGGGATCACCGCGATCCAGTACGCGCCGATCAGCACGCTGCTCGTGTACAGCGCGCGCCCATAAAGCACCTGCGAAAAAAGTAGCGGCGGCACGCCAAGATTGATCACATATGTCATCACAATCGGCAGCCGCTTGGCCAGCGACGCCGCCGCGCCAAGGCGCACCCCGGAGATCGCGCTGCCGCGCCCCATGACGCCCATCAGATTGAGCAGCACCGCGATCAGCAAACCGCCGATCAACAATTCGACGGCATAAAAATGCAGCGCCATCGTCAGGATATGAAGCGCCTTGAACAGCCACACCGGCGCAGGCAGCGGGATAGGGTCCACCGCAGGAAAATTGTTCATAAAAAAATCCGTCCTGTACTTCCGGCCCCGCCACCGTTCCACCTTTGGAGCCACAAAGCCCCGAAAAGTAGCGCAGAAGTTTTTTTTCGCAACCCGCGCAACGATTTTTTTTGAAAATGCGCCGCCAGATATCGCAGCCCCCGCGCCGCCGCGCAATTTCCAACCATTGGAAATCACGCGGCCGCATTTTTCCAATCATTGGAACTGACGAGGAATTGGAATGCGGCGGGGTGGGGGATAGGATGCGGGCGAGGTGAATCGAATGAAACGAATGTTGTTGTGCGGAGTCGTTTTTGCGCTGTTCGCGGTCGGGCCGGTTTTCGGCGCGCCGGTGAAAATCATTTTCGATACGGACATGGATTCGGATTGCGATGACGCGGGGGCGCTGGCCTGTCTGCACGCGATGGCTGATGCGGGCGAGGCGGAAATCCTCGCGACGGTTTGCAGCGCGCGTTTCAAATTCTCCGCGCCGTGTGTCGAGGCGATCAATCGCTACCACGGCCGGCCCGACCTCCCGATCGGCGTGCCGCGCGGGCGCGAAACGGGCGCGCATCAGGGGTCAAAATATGCGGAGACGATCGCGAAGGAATTTCCCGGCAAGATCAAGTCGTACGATGGCGCGCCGGCGGCGATGGAGATCTATCGGAAGATCCTCGCGGCACAACCGGACGGCAGCGTGACCATCGTGACGGTCGGCGATGTGACGAACATGCGCGATCTGCTGGAGACGAAGGCGGATGGCTTCAGCGATCTGGCGGGCCCGGAGTTGATCTGCAAGAAAGTCGCGCGGTGGGTTTGCATGGGCGGGCGCTATCCGGAGCATCTCGATCCGAAAATGTTTGGGAATTTCAAAACCGATCCGCAGGCGACGGTGGCCGCGGTCCGCGACTGGCCGGGCACGATCTGGTTCACGGGACTTGGCGAAGAAATCATGACGGGCAAATGCCTCCGCGAAACGCCGGCAGATAATCCCGCCCGCCGCGTGTACGAACTTTATCTCGGCAAGACGCCGACGCGGCCGAGCTGGGATCTGGTCGCGACGCTGTACGCCGTGCGGCCCGACGCGAAGTTCTGGCACCTGCGCACGAAGGGCTACAACCACATCTTCGAAAACGGAACCAACCAGTGGCGCGAGGAACCGACGAAAAATCACGTGCTGATCGAACTCGATGCGGACGGTGAACGCGAGGTGCAGAAGATCGTCGAGGAGCTGATGTGCCGCCCGCCAAAACGCCCGTCGAAAATCACTCCGACTGGCTGAGCCGTTTCTTCGGCGCTTCGAAAAGCATCTGGTGGGCTTCGGCGAGAATCGCGGGGATCCGCGCGGCGAATGGACTCTTCGCAAGCACGGCGCGCAGATCGGCTTGGGCGACGTTTGCCGCGTTCTGTCCGGGGAACCAGTGCTCGGCCTGGCCGAGAAGATTGTAGCGCATCTTGCCGAATGAAATCATGTCGAGCGATTTTGCGTAAGTCCAGAGCCGCAATATTTCGTGGATGTTGATCTGGCCGGGAACGTGATCCCAGTCGGGCAGGCCGACGTGCCAGTTGCGAACCCAATCCTCACCGAGCACGGCAATCATCTCCGCCTCGATTTTCTTTGCGATCTCAGCTGTCTGTTCCTGGCGGGTTCCCCACCACGCGAGCGAGCCGATGTGCTCGTTAAAATCCGTTGGCTTCGCAACGCCGATGCTGAGCGTGTGAACCTCGTCGCGCGAGAGGCAGTAGAGGTTGTTGAACATGATCGGCGTGATCGGTTCGCAGAGCTTCTTCATCTTCTCGGTCGGTTCATAAAGTTTTCCGCCCTTGTCGCTGGGGCTGATGATGAACACGCCCATGTCGTGGCGGCGCGCCTCTTCAATCGCGGGCCAGTTGAATTCGTTCACGAAATACCAGTGCAGATTGACGTAATCGAACCGGCCGCATTGAACCGCCGGAAAGAAATCGCGCAGCAAACCGTGCGTGGAAAATCCGATGAACCGGCAGCGGCCCTCGCGCCGCAATTTTTCCGCTTCATCGAGACAACCGCCCGGACGCAGCGACATCTCGACAAGCTCCGGCGTGTTCAGGCCGTGCAGGGCGAGCAGATCAACATAATCGAGCCGCAGGTTGCTCATCGAGTGGTCGAAAACTTTTCGGAATTCCGCGGCGGTCGGCTTCGGGCCGACTTTCGTCTGCACGATCATCTCATCGCGCGGAAGCGTCGGCAGGATGCGGCCGAGTTGCGCCTCGGACGTTCCGTAGCCGCGGGCGGTCTCGATGTGATTGATGCCGAGTTCGAGCGAGCGATGGATGCAGGCTTCGAGATTGTCCTGACTTTCCTTCGTTATCTCCGGCATCGGATCGTCGTTCCACGCTTGCTGGTATCTCATGCCGCCGCAGGAAAAGACGGGCATCTCCAAATTGGTCCGGCCGAATCTTCGTCGTTGAATCATCATTATTGTGGCTCGCAAAATTTCGGCGCACCTTATCGCAACGGACGGCAAAGGCAATCAGCAGATGAGACCGTCACCGCGAAAATCGGCGTTGCCGCGCGCGGCCAATCAGGCATACTCCCCGCCATGGCAAACATCTCATATTTTCCGCCGTTCGAGCGCGCATTTGCCGGCATGAAGCAGCGGCTGTTCCGGCCGTTCAATCTCGGCAAATGGTTTGCGATTGGTTTCACCGCGTGGCTGGCGATGCTCGGCGAAAACGGAGGCGGCGGCAGCAGTTTCAGCAGCTTCCCGGACGGCAAGTCGCACAGCGGCGGTCCGGACTTCAGCGCCGCGGGCCATTTCATCCGCGAACACCTCGCCATCATCATCTCAATCGCCGTCGTCGTTTTCATCATCGTCTTCGTTTTGAGCGTGGTTCTGGCGTGGCTGCGGGCGCGGGGCGTGTTTATGTTTTTGGACAACATCATCCTTGACCGCGCGCAAGTCAGCGAACCGTGGCACGAATACCGGCGCGAAGGAAATTCGCTTTTCTGGTGGAGCTTCGTTTTCGGCTGGATCACGTTTTTCATTTTCCTCGCGATCCTCGCGCTTGGCCTGGCCATCGCACTGCCCGCGATACGCCACCACCATTTTGATTTCCACGCCGGCATCGCGCTCGCGGTGACGCTGCCGCTGGTCATTCTTTTCCTCCTTGTCGTCTCCGTGATTTATCTGCTACTCGAAGACTTCGTTGTGCCGATCATGTGGAAGCACCGCGTGACGGCGACGGAAAGCTGGCGCATCTGGCGGCGGCTGACGGCGGGCAACGGCCTGTGCTTCGTTCCCTATTTTCTCGTCCGTTTTCTTTTCAGCACCATCGCCGGCGTGCTCACGCTCGTCACCGGAATCTGCACGTGCTGCTGCGCGTTTTTTCTGCTCGCGGTGCCGGTGGTCAACGCGGCGCTGCTGTTGCCGATCAGCGCAACCTTCCGTCTCTACTCGCTCGAATTCCTCCGCCAGTTCGGCTCCGACGGCGACTGCCTCGCCACGCCGGCGCCGCCCGATTTACCGCCATCAACCGGCGCTCCGCTCGTGGTTCCGCCGCTGCCGGCGATGCCGCAGGCGACGGTCTAGCCGGAAGATAATTCTTGATCCGCCGCCGATCGTGAAATTTTCCAATGATTGGAAAATGCGGTCGCGCAAATTTCCAATCATTGGAAATTACGGCTTCGATCGCGCGGCGTCTCAGCGCTGTGATTCGCTGCGCCGGAGGTCGAGCAGATCGGCGATGGCGCGCAATTTTTCTTCGGCGTGAAGATCGAACGTGCGCGATTGCGTGACATCGGCGCGGGCGCGCGCCGCGAGTTCGGCGGCGAAAGATTTTCGCGCCAGCAAATCGTTCACCGCTGCGGCGAGAGCTTCCGCATTGAGCGGCGGAACGAGGCGGCCGTTCTCGCGGTCGCGGATCAAATCAATCGTGCCGGGAGAGCGCGTCGCGACGACGGGCTTGCCGAGCGCCATCGCTTCGAGCACGACAACCTGGCCGGTGGACCGCTCCGTCGGCAGCAGCGGCAGCGCGACGAGCGAGCAGCGGCGCAATTTTTCGAGATAAACATCGCGCGGAATTTCGCGGAGGATTTCCACGTTCGCCGGCATCTTTACGCCGGCCAGGTCATCGCGCCCGCAGACGATCGCGATGCGGCTTTCAATGCGCGACGCGGCGGCCAGCAGCGTCGCGTAATCGCGCAGCGTGCGGCCCGCGGAAAGGACGTAGCCGCCGTCGGCGGCTGACGGTTCGGCGAACGGAATGTTGCTGTGCATCGGCACGAAGCGCACGCGTTCGAGCGGCAGGCGGAATCGCGCCGCGTTCGTTTCGACTTCCATCGAGCTGTTCGTCAGCACGCCAATCGCGCGCCGTGCGACGAGGCGGAACGCCGCGGCTTTCATTCGCCAGAAAAAACTTCCAGGCTTCGCGTCGTCAATGAAAACCTCGGTGAAGATCTGCTTCGAATCCGCGCCGGCGACCGCGCACAGCAGCCCGTACGCCAGCGTCGCGCGCGTGCCCATCGTCACCACGGCGTCGAAGCGCGCGCGCTGCCGGAACAGCAGCCACGCCTCGCGCCACGGCGAAAGAACTTCCGGATCGGACGCGCGGCCCTCCATCGGATAGATCGAGGTGGTCGCCGCCGTCCAGGCGCCGCTTTGCCAGAACGCCATGTTCGTGAGAATTGCCGGCTTGCCGTTCATCGCACGGACGATAGTCACGTTTCGCGCCGCGCCGCAAGTTTGCGCCAGCCGTATTTCGACAGTCGTGTGTCGCTGGTTTAGATTTCAGCGCGATCAACTTTCGGAGGAATGATGAAAGAGCGAAGATTGGGAAAGAACGGACCGGCGGTTTCGGCGCTGGGACTCGGCTGCATGGGCATGTCGGAATTTTACGGCGGGCGCGATGATGAAGAATCCATCGCGACGATCCACCGCGCGTTGGACCTTGGCGTCACGTTTCTGGACACCGCCGACATGTATGGAATCGGCCGCAACGAGGAGCTGGTCGGGCGCGCGATCGCCGGGCGACGGCCGCGCCTTTTTCTGGCGACGAAATTCGGAAACGTGCGCGGCGCGGATGGAAGTTTTCTCGGCGTCAACGGCAGGCCGGAATATGTCCGCGCCTGCTGCGACGCGAGCCTGAAGCGGCTGAACGTGGACGTGATTGATCTTTATTATCAGCACCGCGTTGACCCGGCCACGCCGATCGAGGACACCATCGGCGCGATGGCCGGACTTGTGAAGGCGGGCAAGATCCGTTTCCTCGGCATGTCCGAGGCCGCGCCCGCGACGATCCGCCGCGCGCACAAAGTTCATCCGATCACCGCGCTGCAAACCGAATATTCACTTTGGACGCGCGATCCGGAGGACGAAATTCTTCCGACCTGCCGCGAACTCGGCATCGGCTTCGTCGCCTACAGCCCGCTCGGCCGCGGATTTCTCACCGGGCGATTTCAAAAATTCGAGGACCTGCCCGCCGACGATTACCGGCGCTTTCATCCGCGATTCATGGGCGAAAATTTCGAGAAGAATCTGGAACTCGTCCGCGTCGTCGAAGCCGTCGCGAGCGAGAAGAAATGCACGCCAGCCGAAGTCGCGCTCGCGTGGCTGCTCGCGCAGGGCGACGACATCGTCCCGATTCCCGGTACGAAACGCCGTCGCTATCTCGAAGAAAATGTCAGGGCCGCCGAGCTTCATCTGACGAAGAGCGACCGCGAGCGGATCGCAAAAGTTTTCGCGCCGCACGCGACCGCCGGCGAGCGCTATCCGCCGCAAGCGATGAAGGCGCTCAACCGCTGATGCCGGACCGCCGTCGCATTTTTCCAATCACTGGAAATTTGCGCGGCCGGATTTTCCAATGACTGGAGAAGTGCGGCGGCGTGGCCTCCAATGATTGGAAGTTCTCGCGGCGGCGCGCTGGCACGGAACTGGCTTCATGTAATTGATCTCAGTTCGGAAAAGTGCGTGCGTTCGGGGTATTTTCCCCACCATTTATGACACGAAAAGCATGCGGGAGAGGCGCGCTGCTGGCTGCGGGGATTTTCTTTGCAATCCTCACGGCAGTTCTTTGCCTGCGCGCGTTTCCTGTTTTTTCGTCGGGCCGCGGAGTTTTCTGCGATGTTTCCGTGGAGACTTCCTTTCCGCAGAAGGCTGTCGCGGTGCGCGCGGCGGCGGGCGGATTTTCCAGTCCGGCGCCGACGAACTTGACGGCGAGTTCCGCCGGCGCGGCTTCGCAAGTTTCTGATGCAGGTCCGGCGGAGATGCAGGCGTCAGCCGCGTCGCGCGACGTGGAAAAAGTGATCAGCCTCGAAGGTCAATCGCTCGACACATCACGCAGTTCGGGTGCCGGCGTGCTGGCGCGCGATGTGGGGACGCTCGCGTTCGGCGCAGGGGAGGCGACGTGGATCGTGCAGTTGAGCGGGCCGGTCACCGAGGCGGACAAGATTCGGCTGCGCGAGGCCGGGGCGAAACTTTTCGGTTACATGCCGGAGTTTGCGTTCGCGGCGCGAATGGACGAGGCGACTGCCCGTCGCGTGGCGGCGCTGAGCGGCGTGAACTGGATCGGGCCATACAAAGCTGAATACAAAATCCAGCCGAAGCTGGCTGCGAAAAATTCCGGGACGGTGACGGTGGATATCAACGCGTTTCATGCCGACGACGTTTCCGCCATTGCGGAGGCCGCGTCGAAAATCGGCGCGGCAAAAATCGAGGAGATTCGCGTCGGCGAATTTGGCCGCGTTCACGCCGACGTTCCGGCTGCGGTGATCCCGACGCTGGCGGCGATGGAGACGGTTCAGTGGATCGAGGAATTCGACCGCCCGATGCTTTTCAATAATCGCGCGGTGGAGGGGCCGCGGCTGAACGTGACGAACGTCTGGGCTGTGCGCGGGTTGACCGGCAGCAACCAGATTGCCGCCGTGTGCGACACCGGGTTGGACACCGGAAACTTGTCCACCTTGCACACCGATTTCGCGGGCCGCGTGAAGGCGGCCTACGCGCTGGGACGCGTTGGAAATTGGAGCGATAGCAATGGCCACGGCACGCACGTCTGCGGCTCCGTGCTCGGTTCCGGCGCGGCCAGCGCCGGGAAATATCGTGGCGTGGCCGCTGATGCACGACTCGTCATTCAGTCGGTGATGGACAGTGGCGGTAATCTCGGGGGGATCCCTTCGAGTCTCGGCGCGCTTTTTTCGCCGGCCTACACAAACGGGGCGCGCGTTCATTCGGACAGTTGGGGCGACACGACCGACAGTTCCTACAACAGCTATTCGCAAGATGTTGATTTCTTCATCTGGTCCAACCGCGATATGGTCATCTGCTTCGCGGCGGGCAATCAGGGCACCGACGCAAATTCGGACGGCGTGGTTGATCTCAGTTCGATGCGCGCACCCGCGACGGCGAAGAATTGCATCAGCGTCGGCGCATCGGAGAATTTCCACAATACCGGCGAAGCTTCGGGACTTGCCTACAGCGGCCTGTCCAGTCATCCCTTCGTCAATCCTGTGCTGTCCGATTTGATGTCAAAACCGTACGACGGCGTGAATCAAGGCATGGCTGCACTTTCGTCGCGCGGACCGTGCCGCGATGGCCGTTTCAAACCCGACATCGTTGCGCCGGGAACCGACATCATTTCGACGCGTTCGCGCTCCGCCAGCGGAACGGGCTGGGGCGTCGCGCCGGACAATACCAACTACATGATCGAAGGAGGCACGAGCATGGCCACACCGCTCACTGCGGGTTGTGCGATTCTTTTTCGCCAGTTCTTCGCGACGATGACCGCCGTCACCAGTCCGAGTGCCTCGCTAATAAAAGGCATGATGATCAATGGCGCTCGCTCGATTTCTCCCGGACAATACGGAACAGGCTCAACGCGTGAGATTCCAGGCGGACAGCGGCCGAATAACGTTGAAGGATGGGGACAAATCGATGTCGAGCACACGCTGTTTCCATCGGTGCCTCTTTCAATAGCGGCGTTCGACGACGGGACTCTCGCGACCGGCGCGACGAATCTTTACCGGGTTTCGATTGGCGGGACAAATCTGCTTCGCGTCACGCTTTGCTGGTCGGATTATCCGGGCACTGCCGGATCAGGAACGAAGCTTGTCAATGATCTCGATCTGGTCGTGATCAACCCGGCCGGCGCGACGAATTTCACCCACGGCATGTCGTCGCCGGACCGATCGAACAACGTCGAGGGGATTGATTTCATGGCTCCAACAACGGGCGTCTATGTGATCCGTGTCGCCGGTCACAACGTGCCCAGCGGCGGATCGCAACCGTATTCGCTCTTGTTGCGCGGCGACACGATGAACACGGCTCCGTTCCTGCCGGCCTTCGCGACGCAAACGAATTATGAGCTGACTGCCATCGTCATCACGAATCGAGCGATTGATGGCGATATTCCGGCGAATTCGCTCAGCTATTCGTTGGTGACTGCCCCGACCGGTGCGGTGATCGACACGAATGGTGTCATCACGTGGACGCCCACGGAGGTGCAGGAGCCGAGCACGAATCTTGTCACGACGGTCGTCACCGATAACGGCGTGCCGCCGATGAGCACGACAAACTCATTCACGTTGGTTGTCCGCGAGAGCAACAGTCCGCCGGTTTTTCCGTTCGTTCCGACGCAAACCATCGCGGAACTCACCACGTTTATCTTCACGAACGCCGCGACCGATCCGGACATTCCGACAAACACGCTCACGTATTCGCTTTTGTCCGCGCCGACAGGCATGACGATTGATTCCGCCAGCGGCGTGATCTCGTGGACGCCTGCGGAAGATCAGGGGCCTTCGACAAGCGTCATCACAGCGGTCGCGACCGACAACGGAGCGAGCCCGCTTGCGACGACCGGTTCTTTTGTCGCGGTTGTCACCGAGGTGAATCGGGCACCGGTGCTGGCGGTAGTTTCAAACATGGAAGTTTTCGCAGGCGCTTCGCTGCTGGTCACGAACCGGGCGTCGGACGCGGACATCCCGACGAATTCGCTGGCGTTCTCGCTCGTCGTCGCGCCGGACGGGGCGCTGCTCGATTCGGTAAGCGGATTGCTTTCGTGGTCGCCGTCGGCCGCGCTTTACGGCACGACGAACAATTTCACGGTGCGCGTGACTGACGACGGCGCGCCACCGCTGAGCGCGGATGTTTCGTTCAACGTTGTCGTCACCGCGCCGGCGGTGAATCTTGGCGGCATCGCGGATGGCGCGCTGATCACGTGGCCCGCCGCGGCATCGGTGTATGTCCTGGAAATGTCCACGAACATTTTCGATCCGGCGTCGTGGATGACGGCTTCAAACGCGCCCGGCACGAACGGGGTATTTCTGATTGAGACGAACGGTGTGCCCGCCGATACGGAATTCTTCAGGCTGCGTCTGCCGTGAGTTTCCAATCATTGGAAGTTGCGGTGCGTAATTTTCCAATGGTTGGAAGTTTGGGTGCGCCGGTTTTCCAATGATTGGAAGCCAGCGAGGCGGCGGCGGCGCGGGTGCGTGGCCGGGGATTTTGGCGGCGAGCAACTTTGTGGTTTCAGATGCGGTGGCGGCCCTGTAGAATCTGCCTCCCGCGAAATGTGATGTATTGCACCGGCCCGACTGAGGCAAAGCCGCAGGGTGGCTTGAATCGGGGCCGGTGCGGAGACTGATGATGATCTTCTTCGAAAGAGGGAAAAGGCTGGCAGGATTTTTTTTGCGTGGCCGCAGGCTGTTGCGCCTGTGGTCCACCATGCGCCTTGCCGCGGTTCTCTCGCTCGCGATGGGCGCCAGCGGGGCCGCGCTGGCACAGACTGGCCCGCTCGCGGATTTCTCAACGGATGTCCGCATTGGCGCGGTCCCGTTCACGGTCAATTTCACCGATTTGTCCAGCGGCACGATCACGAATTGGATCTGGTCGTTCGGCGATGGGGCGATCAGCAATGCGACGGACGCTGGCGTTTCACACACGTACGTGGCGGCCGGCACGAACACCGTGCAACTGATTGTGCAGGGGCCTGACGGCGAGGATACCAACACGCAGCCGGACTATATTGTTGTGGCCAGTTGCCCGCCTCTGCTGGTCTCCGGACCGGCGTCGCTGAATTTTGGATCGGTTGCGGTCGGGTCGTGCAGTGATCGGATCGTGACGGTGATCAATACCGGCTGCATGAATCTGGATGGCGATGTTTCCGCCGACTGGCCCTTCTCTGTGACGGCGGGCAGTCCGTTCAGTGTCGCGCCCGGCGAGACGAATCTGGTCACGATCAGCTTCTGTCCACCGGTTGCTGACAATTATGGAGGGGTTGTGCATGTCAATAGTGACGGCGGCAGTTCGACGATCCCTCTCAGTGCGCTTGCCATCGCGCCCGCGTCACTCCTTGTGAGTCCGGCGAGCTATGATTTCGGTTTCGTCGCCACTGGACGGGCCGCGCAGACCGTCTTCTTGGTCGCGAACCCTGGCGAGGCCGCTCTGGCAGGGACGGTGGCCGTCGGCGGCGCATTCGCAATTATCGGCGACGGTTCGATCAATCTCGCTGGTCATTGTGCGACAAATATCCTCGTCAGCTTCGAGCCGGATGTGGTCGGCGAATTCAGCAACGATGTTGTCTTTGCGAGCAACGGCGGAGGCTCAGTCTGTCCGGTCATCGGAGTTGGAGCCGTGCCGCTGGACCCGGAATTCGTCGCAGATGTGCGCACTGGTCAGATTCCATTCATGGTCGCTTTCACTGACCTATCAACAGGGGATATCACAAATCGCTTGTGGTCGTTCGGCGACGGAACAACGATCAATGCGACGGATACGAATGTGAGTTATACCTACACAAGCACCGGGGCCATGACAGTTCAGTTGATTATCCAAGGCCCCGTCGGGATGGTGACGAATACACAGCCGGACTTCGTTCTCGCAACGAATTGTGTTCCGCAATTGTATGTGTCTGGCGAAGCGCTGGATTTTGGCGCGCTTCAGCTAGGACAAAGTAGTCAACGCACCATCACCATCGTGAACACGGGGTGCCTGACGCTGAACGGATCAGCAACCGTTGGCGAACCGTTTTTCATCGAGGCGGGCAGCCCGTTCACCATGGAACCGGGAGGAACGAACTCCATCACTGTCCGTTTCGATGCGGAGCCGGCAGGTGAATATCTGGACGCTGTCGTGATCACCAGCGATGGAGGATCTGCAATGACCAGTGTTCATGGCCTTGCCTCGGCTCCGCCAATGCTTGGGGTCAGTCCCGTTAGCTATGACTTCGGCCTCGTGGTCACCGGTCAGACGGCGCAGACCGATTTTACAGTGGTGAATCTCGGCGATGAATTACTTGTAGGCACAACCTCTGTGAGCAGCGCGTTTGCAGTCATCGGAAATGGTTCTTTCACTCTGTCGGGGCATGCTTCGACGAACATAACGATCGGGTTCAGTCCACTGACGATGAGTTCTTTCGACGACAATGTGGTTTTCACAAGCAATGGTGGCGATTCGGCCAATCTTGTTTCAGGCGTTGGCGCAGACGTACCAGCCATAGATTTTGCCTCAGATATTCGTGCTGGCAAGACGCCGCTTGTGGTGACGTTCACAGAGATCTCTTCTGGTATGATAACAAACCGCCTTTGGTCCTTTGGCGACGGCACTACGAGTAATACGATGTTTGGAATCGTGTCACACACCTACACTTCAGCCGGCACGTATTCAGTGCAGTTAATCGCTCAGAGGTTGATTGGTGCCGCCACTAACATGAAGACCGACTACATTGTCGTCACGAATTGTCCACCACAGATATTCGTTGCCCAGACAGAACTGGATTTTGGAACCATCATAACGAGTCAGACAAACGATATGCAATTGACGGTGATGAATATCGGTTGCCTGACGTTGACAGGATCGGTGGTTGTCGGCGGACCATTTGAGGTACTGGCTGGAACTCCTTTCACACTCGCAGCGGGCGAAACAAACGCCGTAACGATCAGATTTCTGCCGCCTACAGCTGGCGAATATGAGAACAGAGTATCCATAATTAGTGATGGTGGCACTGCAACAAGTACGGTCGCTGGAATTGCGTTGCCTATGCTTGATGTGAGTCCGGCGACCCACGATTTTGGCGCAGTGGCGGTTGGGCAGACGTCGCAAGCCGTGTTCGTTGTGACAAATCGCGGCGAGATGGCTTTGGCAGGAACGGCTACGGTGAGTGGGATATTCGCCATCGTTGGCAATGGGGCCTTTGCTCTCGCTCCCCATCAAGCGTCGAATATTGTGATCCGATTTGCGCCACTCGAAGACGGTTCGGCGAACAATGATGTCGTTTTTGCCAGCGATTGTGGGACATCCACGAATCCGGTCACAGGAGCAGGTGCTCATTTTCCCCGCGCGAGCTTTGCCGTGGATGCTCAAACCGGCCAAATACCCTTCACGGTCAATTTCACGGACTATTCCATAGGGACTATAACTAACCGCATCTGGTCGTTTGGAGACGGGACCATGACCAGCACGACGGATTTGAACTTATCACACACTTACATGTCGGCTGGGACCAATACAGTTCTGCTGATTGTCGAAGGGCCTCTTGGCTCAGAGACGAATATCCAAAGAGACCTGATCTTTGCCACCAACTGTCCATCGCAGTTGGCTGTCAGTCCTCTTTTGTGGGAATTCGGAAGTGTCATTATCGGACATACGCGTGAATTCAACCTGACGGTTCAAAACGCCGGATGCCTGGCGATGGTGGGTGAGGCTTCCGTCGCCGATCCCTTCGCGATAGTTACAGGCAGTGCATTCAATCTCTCTTCCGGGGCATCAAGCAATATTATCGTCAGTTTTCAGCCGCAGTCTCGGGGCGGCTTTACAAATGAGCTTGCGATCACAAGCGAAGGTGGGAACGCAACGATTGTTGTGACTGGCGTTGGATTGGATGCACCGCGGCTAATGGTAAGTCCTGATAACTACGATTTTGGTATTGTGGCCACAGGGCAGTCGGTGCAGACGTCGTTCGTAGTTACGAATCAAGGTGAATCCATACTCACTGGTACGACTATCGTGTGTGGTGCGTTTTCTGTCATTGGCGATGGCTCTTTCAATCTGGATGCAGGGCAGACAACCAATATAGTAATCGGTTTTTTACCTTTGGTGGAAGGGGTATTCAGCAATAGCGCTATATTCACGAGTAGTGGCGGTGATTCAACGAATCCCGTGACAGGCGTGGGAATGCCGCCGCTACATGCGGATTTTGTGGCCGATGTGCGAACGGGGCAGGTACCATTTGTTGTGACATTCACCGATTGTTCGACTGGACCCGTGACGAATCGTAATTGGTTGTTTGGTGATGGCTCAACAAGTAACACGGCGAATACAATGGTCTCGCACACATATGTTTCGACCGGCATGAATGCGGTCCAATTGATCGTAGACGGGCCGCCCGGCGCCGACACGAATATACAACCGGATTTCATCGTCGCGACTAATTGTCCGTCAGTACTGTCTGTTAGTGTTTCGCAACTAAACTTCGGCGCAGTGACTGTCGGAACGAGTAACGAATTGAAACTGGCGCTTGTGAACTTGGGTTGTGAATCACTGAATGGAACCGCGTCAGGTGGAGGGCCGTTTGTGATTACAGGGGGTAGTCCTTTCAATAATGTTTCCGGGGTGACCAACCTATTGGCGATCAGTTTCCGACCAATGACTGGGGGTGGGTTCACGAACAGTATTGTCATAATTAGCGATGGCGGCAGCACGACCTGTGGCGTCACTGGTGTGGCACTTACACCTTCAGCGATGGGTGTAAATCCACAGAGTTATGACTTTGGAACCATCGAGACGGGACGGACTGTCCAGGCAGTCTTCGTGGTTACGAATTATGGGGAATCGGCGCTCAGTGGCGTGGCGATGGTCGATAGCCCGTTCTCTGTCATTAGTGGCGGTTCTTTTGTGGTGGCCGGTCGAGGGACGACAAACATCGTGGTCGAGTTCGCGCCGCAGTCGGGAGGAACTTTCGCCACGGAGTTGGTGCTGACAAGCAAAGGCGGCGATTTCATGAGCCTCGTCACGGGCAATGGGGCCATCATGCCACATGCCTATTTCTCTGCAAATGTCCGAACAGGTCAGGTCCCGTTTGCAGTCACTTTTACGGACTTGTCTCACGGCACGATCACTGGACGGCTATGGTCTTTTGGCGACGGTGTGACGAGTAATACGGCTGAATTGATCGTGACACATGTATATTCGGACACTGGTAGTCATGCCGTTCGATTGATTACACAAGGCCCGCTAGGCTCCGATACGAATATTCAGCCGGCATTCATAGTCGCCACAAATTGTCCTCCTCTTCTATTAGCCAGTCCCATAACAAGTAGTTTTGGCTTGGTTGATGTCGGGCAAAGTAATGATCTTGATCTGATTATCGTGAACATGGGATGCATGACAATGACTGGTGCGGCAACTGTAGGTGGACCATTTGTAATTGCGAATGGGAACCCCTTCAATGTTGCTTCTGGCGAAACGAATCGCATCACGGTCAGCTTCCGTCCGCAAGCGGTCGGCAGATTCACTAATGAGATCGTTATTACAAGTAACGGCGGCGTCTTGACGAACCTTGCCACGGGATTGGGCTCCTCCCTGCTGCACGCAGACTTCATGGCCAATGTTCGGACCGGTGAAGTTCCACTTGCTGTGACATTCACGGATCATTCCATCGGTGTCATCACAAACCGGTCGTGGTCTTTTGGGGACGGCGGTGCGAGCAACACAATGTCTTCAGCCGTATCGCACGTCTATGCTGCCGCCGGAACATATACGGTTCAGTTGCTCGTGGAAGATCCGATCAATGCAGATACAAATATCCAAATGGGTTTCATCGTTGCTACGAATTGTCCGCCACTATTATCGGCCAGTCCTGCGCTGCTGAACTTCGGCACGCTTGTGGCAGGAGAAAGCAATGATTTGACGTTCTTGATTGCAAATGTCGGCTGCGAGGTATTGACCGGTGAAGTTAACATTGGCGGACCTTTCGTGTTAGTGTCAGGGAGTTCTTTCGAAATGTCACCTGGCGAGACCAATGTGATTGGAATCAGTTTCCGTCCCGTAATTGCGGGAGGCTACACGAATCAGGCAGTTGTGATGAGCGGTGGCGGAAGTGCCACAAGTACTGTTATCGGCGTAGCTCTTTCGCCGGCCGTGCTAGGTGTAAGCCCTGTTTATTATGACTTTGGGGTCGTGGCCACCGGCCAGACTGCACAGACCTGTCTGTGGGTGACGAACTACGGTGATTCCACGCTTTCCGGAACTATAACCGCGGGTGGTCCATTCGCAATTCGCGACGATAGTTCCTTCACTTTAGCCGGCCATGGCTCGACGAACATTATAGTAACATTCACGCCCTCGACAGAAGGCCAGATGAGCCAGAACGTAGTCTTCGACAGTAATGGCGGGGAGCAAGCACTCCCATTTTGGGGTGTCGGAGCGATCATGCCTCATGCTGCATTTGAAGCAGATGTTTGGACGGGGCAGATTCCATTCATAGTTATATTCACAGATCAGTCCTCGGGTACGATAACGAATCGTCGCTGGGAGTTCGGTGATGGGGAATCGAGCAGTGTAGCAGGAACTGTCGTGCAGCACGTGTACACAAGTGTGGGTACCAATACCGTTCAGCTGATAGTCCAAGGTCCACTCGGTACGAGCACGAATGATCAAATCGGTTGTATCGTGTGCACAAATTGCCAGCCGCGTCTGTCCATCGCTCCTGATCCGCTTGACTTCGGCCGTGTCCAGCCCGGACTAAGCTCCAATTTGACACTTGCCGTAGCAAATGACGGATGTATGGTGTTGCACGGTTGGGCTTCTGTCGGCGGTCCGTTCACAGTCGTAAATGGAAGCCCTTTTGATATATCTCCCGGCGCGACGAATCTTGTCGAGATCAGTTTCTTGCCAATGGCGTATGGCATCTATTCAAACAAGATTATGTATGCCTGTGACGCTCTCACAGTGACAGGTACTGTCATGGGGGCAGTTCTGACACCGCAACTAATTGGCGTAAATCCGACAAACTGCAATTTCGGTGTGGTTGTCACAGGCCAGACAGCACAAATATCCATTGCCATAACAAACATTGGAGATTCCTTGCTTACCGGAACAACAGTTGTCAGCGGCGTATTTTCAGTCATTGGTGACGGCTCTTTCTCGTTAGCGGGGCATGGAGCGACAAACGTGCTATTTGGATTCACGCCTCCAACGGAAGGAGCATTCGGTGATTGGGTAACATTCTCAAGCGATGGCGGTGAACTGTACATCCCAGTGTCGGGTGTAGGAGCCGTTATACCGCTCGCGGATTTTGTCGCCGATATTCATACTGGCGAAGTGCCGTTGGTCGTCGCATTCACTGATACAAGCACCGGCATAGTCACGAATCGTTTCTGGTCGTTTGGTGACGAAACAACAAGTAATGCCACAGGGAAGATCGTGGCGCATACCTATTGGACCACTGGCACCAATACTGTGCAATTAATTGTTGATGGGATTGTCGGAGCAGATACAAATGCGCAGGTGGGACTCATTGTTGTAACGAATTGTCCTCCGTCATTGCTCGTTGACACCTCGCCGTTGGACTTTGGCATTGTGACGGTTGGTCGGAGTAGTGACTTGAGCATTGCTGTTGCTAACATCGGGTGCCTGAATCTGAAGGGTTCTGCTGCTGTCGGCGGCGCGTTTGCGATCGTGTCTGAGACACCCTTCTCCATTGCGCCAAGTGTGACGAATTATATAACGATCCGCTTTCAGCCGTTGACATCTGGCGGTTTTACGAATGAGTTCGATCTTATGAGCGACGGAGGTAGCATGACGGGGACGGTGATCGGGATGGCGATCACGCCGGCACAGTTCGCCGTAACTCCCGCCGACTATGATTTTGGAGTCGTCGCCACGGGACAAGCCGTGCAGACGGCATTCATCGTGACGAATCTCGGCGAATCCACGCTTATGGGGACAACGACTGTAGGTGGCGCATTTGCGGTGATCGGCGATGGATCGTTCAGCATGGCAGGCTACGGTGTGACAAACATCTTGATTAGCTTTGCACCGATATCAGATGGGACGTTCAGTAACAATGTGATTTTCACCAGCAATGGTGGCGGCGCTACTAATCCGGTTACGGGAACCGGGTCAGCCCTGCTTTGTGCTGATTTTGCCGCTGATATCCGGACGGGACAAGTTCCGTTGGTCGTGACATTCACGGATATGTCAACCGGGATAGTCACGAACAGATACTGGTCGTTTGGTGATGGTGCATCGAGTAATACAATCGAATCGGCCGTGACACATACTTTCACAAACACTGGCGTAAGGGCGATTCAATTGGTCGTGCAAGGCCCGCTTGGCCAGGCTACCAACTCCCGGACAGATTTCATTGTCATCACGAATTGCCCGGCGCAACTGGCCATTGATCTTGTGAGACTGGATTTTGGTCAGGTGTCAGTGCCGGGTGGTAAAAGTCTGGATATAATGGTCTCAAACATGGGATGCGAGGTGTTGACAGGTGAAGTTGCGGTTGGCGGTCCGTTTGCTATTGTGTCCGGCAGCCCGTTTGCCGTTGATTCTGGTGCGATAACTGTGGTCACGATCGATTTTGCGCCCCAATCAGAGGGTGGTTACACAAACAATTTTATCGTCATCAGCGGCGGTGGCAATGCGACAGGCGTTGTCACAGGTGTCGGCATGACGCCGCCTGCATCACCGATTCTCGGAGTAAGTCCGACTAACTTCGATTTTGGTATTGTGGCGGCAGGTCATACTGCGCAGATGAACATTACTGTAACAAACAGCGGAGGAGGGACGCTTGCCGGGGTGATCTATCTTAGTGGAGCATTCTCGGTTGCCGGTAATGCTGTGTTCAGTGTTGATGCGAATGCCGCGACGAATATTTTGATCAATTTCACTCCGCCGAATGTGGGTGCATTCAACGAGCAATTGTTTGTTGTCGATAGTACCGGATATCTGGTGATTCCCGTAACAGGCATCGGAGCACTTATTCCCCACGCTGATTTCGTTGCGGATGTTCGTACCGGTCAGGTCCCGTTCTCTGTCACTTTTACCGACCTTTCTACGGGTACGATCACGAACCGCGTGTGGTCATTTGGCGATGGCGCAGCAAGCAACGTGACGGGGGCGATCGTAAGCCATGCTTTCACAGTCACCGGCATACGGACTGTTCAATTGATCGCACAGGGACCTGTCGGCGCGGACACGAATACGCAACTGGCTTACATCACCGCCACAAATTGTCCACCGCAACTTTTTGTAAATCCGACGTCGCTGGTATTCGGTCCAACGCTGGTCGGCGAGAGCAGCAATCTGCGTCTAGCGGTCGTGAACACAGGATGTCTGACGTTGACAGGCAGCGCATCCTTTGACATGGGTGCTCAATTCGCGATTGCAGACGGCAGTTCGTTCAGTATTGATCCGGGGGCGACGAATGTCATCACGATAAGTTTCCAGCCCTATTTACAGGGCGCATGCACAAGCGAATTTATCATCTCCAGCGACGGCGGCACCGTGACGGGCGCAGTAAGTGGCGTTGCACTATTGCCAGCGTCTGTCGGTGTGAGTCCCGCGGGCTACGATTTTGGCCCCGTGCTGGTCGGTACATATTCCGATAGCATCTTCGTCGTGACTAATTATGGTGATCTGGCAGCCGCGGGCACGGTGACGGTCGGCAGTGCGTTTGCCATCATAGGTGATCCTTTGTTTAACCTTGCGCCACATGACTCGACCAATATTACGGTCAGGTTCTCCCCGCAGGGATATGTCTCATACACGGACAGCGTGACCTTCGCCAGCACGGGCGGAACAATTGCAAATGAAGTCACGGGCAGGGGGGTGATGATGCCGGTGCTGCCTTACATTCCCGATCAGACGATTCCCGAAATGCAACTTATGGTCATGACCAATGCACAAGTCCTCGGCGACATTCAGCCGCCGGCTCTCACCTATGCCATTCTTGATGCGCCGGCAGGAATGCATATTGACCCAATTTATGGCGTGATCTCATGGACGCCGGATGAGAGCCAGGGGCCAGGTACAGGTATCGTGACGACCGTTGTGATCGCAGAAGGCATGTCTGCGCTTGCCGCGACGAACTCATTTGCCGTCTATGTTAGAGAAGTAAATCGCAGTCCGTCTCTGGCGTCCGTTTCGAATCGCGTCGTTTCCCCCGGTGATTTCGTCACGGTCACCAATGTTGCGTCCGATCCCGACCAGCCCGCCAATGTGCTGACATTCTCACTCGTCAATTCGCCAGGTGACATGCAGATCAATCCTATCAGCGGAGTGCTCACATGGACCCCGGATGCAAGCGTGGCGGGTATTTCCAACACCATCACGGTGCGTGTGACCGATGACGGCTTACCACCGCTGAGCGCGGATACAACATTCAGAATTTATGTGAGAGCGCCTGCGGCGCTCGGCGTCACTCCATCGGCTTATGCCTTTGGCTTTATTGTCACCGGCCAGAGCGTGCAGGCAACGTTCGTCGTGACTAATCTCGGCGACTTCGCCACCAGTGGCTCCGCCGAAATTGGCGGCACGTTCGAGATTGTCGGTAACGCATCGTTCAATCTTGCCGCTCACGGTTCGTCGAATCTCACCGTGCGGTTTGCCCCGGTGGCCACAGGCGTACAAAGTTATGACCTGACATTCGCCAGCACGGTTGAAAGCCCGGCGATTCCTGTGACAGGGACGGGTGTTCCCACGGCGGAGATGCCGCTGCTCGACGATCAGACCGTCCCCGAAATGCAGCTCATGGTCGTGGCTAATGCGCAAGTCAGCGCGGGGGTCCCGCCGTCCATTCTCTCCTATGCCCTGCTCAACGCGCCGGCGGGGATGCTGATCAATCCAACCAATGGCGTGATATCGTGGGCGCCGGACGAGGGCCAGGGTCCCGGCACGTACACTGTCACCACCGTCGTCGGCGAAGCCAGCCTCCCGCCGGTTGCCGCGACAAATTCATTCACCGTTTATGTGACGGAGGTCAACCGCAGCCCCGTCTTCGCCGCCACGGCCGACCGCTCCGTCTATCCGCTCGCTCTACTGTCGGTCACAAACGTCGTAGCGGATCCGGATATTCCCGCCAACGCATTCACCTTCTCGCTCGTCAGCGCGCCGCCCGACGCGCTGCTCGACCGCTACAGCGGCGTCTTCACGTGGATGCCAACGGCGGATTACTTCGGCACGACCAACACCGTCACCGTTCATGTGGACGATGATGGCCAGCCGTCGCTGGGTGCGGACATGTCGTTCAACATCTTCGTCGTCGCGCCCGACGTGCAATTCGATGGCTACAGGAACGGCGCGGTCATCACCTGGCCGGCCGCGGCCTCCCCGTTCGTGCTCGAATCCACCACCAACATCACCGGCGACGCCACATGGGACATCGTCACCAACAGCCCCGCCGGCGGAGGTCCGATGCTCATGCTCACCAACCGCGCGCCCTTCTATTCACAATTCTTCCGATTACGATTGCCATGAGGTCCCCACAGCCAGAGTTCCAATGATTGGAAACCACCGTCGCGCAAATTTCCAATCATTGGAAAATTGCGCCGCGCGAAACCTGACGATGTCTCGCCCGATGAAATGAAGTAACTTTGATCATGCCCACAAACACCAATCAGCAAAGGAAGTGGTGGATCGCGGTCGCGTGCGCGTTGCTGCTGCTGGCGGCATGGATGGTGTGGCGGATCCCGGCGGGGCTTGAAACGGCGTCCGGCCCGCGCAAAAAAACCGCCGAGGGCCTGCGTGCGCCAGCCGTCTCGCCGGCGAAGATGAGCGCGGCGGCGAACATTCTTGTGACGAATCGCGCTGCGGCCGCCAATCCCGCTGTCGTTGCGAAGGGAAAAATGATCGGGGAACCGCGCGACGAAAATCACGTAATCCGGCTCGTCACGCATGTGATTGACACGTCCGAAAAGACGGAGGCCGGCACGCCAGCCCGCGACTGGATCGACCGGGCCGCTACCCTGCCCGCGGCGCGCTCGACGGCGTGGATCGTACAGTTCGGCGGGCCTGTTCATGAAGAGGACAAAAAACAACTGGCGGACGCCGGCGCAGTTTTGTGCGGCTACGTTCCGAACAACGCGTTTGCGGTGAAAATGGACGTGGCGGCCCTGCGGCGCGTCGCGGCGCTGCCTTTTGTGCAATGGATCGGGCCGTACAAAGCCGAATACAAAATCCAGCCGGCGCTGGCGGCGAAACGCGAAGGCAAGGTGCTGGTGGACGTGAGCACGTTCACGCCAAACGAGGTCGAACCGGTCGCTAAAGAACTTGCGGCCCGCGGCGCGACGAAGATTGATCCGGTCCGGAATTCAAATTTCGGCCGCGTTCGCGCGGAGATTCCCGCCGCGGCCATTCCTGAAATTTCAACACTGGAGTCGGTGCAGTGGATCGAAGAATACGTGCCGCCAAAACTCTTCAACAACCGCGCGGTCGAAGGCCCCCGGCTGAACGTCACGAACGTCTGGACCGCGCGCGGGCTGACCGGCACGGGGCAGGTCGTCGCCGTTGCCGACACAGGGCTGGACACCGGCGACATCACGAACCTGCACACCGATTTCATGGGCCGCGTGAAGGCGGCCATCGCGCTGGGCCGCGCGAACAACTGGAGTGATCCGTACGGCCACGGCACGCATGTTTGCGGCTCGGTCCTCGGCGACGGCACCGCCAGCGGGGGAAAATATCGCGGCGTTGCCAGCGGCGCGCAACTCGTCATGCAATCCGTGCTCGACAGCGGCGGCGGGCTGGGCGGACTGCCTGCAAATCTCGGCGATCTTTTCCTTCAGGCGCTCACCAACGGCGCGCACATTCACTCCGACAGTTGGGGCTCGCCCGCCTACGGCTTCTACACATCCGAGGCGCGGGACGTTGACGAGTTCATGTGGAACCATCCCGACATGCTCGTTTGCATCGCCGCCGGAAATGACGGCTATGACAACGACGGCAACGGCGTGATCAATCCCGGCACGATGGATTCGCCCGGCACGGCGAAGAATTCCCTCACCGTCGGCGCATCTGAAAATTTCCACAACGCCGGCGAGGCGTCGGACTACCACTACATTGACTTCGGCTATTTCATGAACCCGATCGTCTTCGACCTCCTATCACAGCCATACGACGGCGTTCATCAGGGCATGGCCGCGTTTTCTTCGCGGGGGCCGTGCCTCGACGGCCGCGTCAAACCCGACATCGTCGCGCCGGGAACCGACATCATTTCCACACACTCGAGCATCGCCGGCTACAGTTGGGGGCCTGCGCCGGACAACTCGAATTACATGATTGATGGCGGCACCAGCATGGCCACGCCGCTGTCCGCTGGCTGCGCGACATTGTTCCGCCAGTATTTCACGGACCGGGCCGGCGTGACGAATCCGAGTGCCGCTCTGATCAAGGCCGCGCTGGTCAACGGCGCACGCTCCCTCACGCCCGGGCAGTATGGCACCGGTTCGTATCGCGAAATTCCGCCGCTGCCGCGGCCGAACAGCGTCGAAGGATGGGGGCAGATTGATGCCGAAGACACGCTATTCCCGCCCGCGCCAAACTCGCTGGCGTTCTTCGACGGCAATTCGCTGGTGACCGGCGCAACGAACGTTTACACCGTGAATGTCGGCGGCACGAACGCGTTTCGCGTCACGCTGTGCTGGTCCGATTTTCCCGGAACTCCCGGCAGCAGCCAGAATCTCGTGAACGATCTCGACCTCGTCGTCATCGGCCCGGATGGCGTCACGAATTTCGCGAGCGGCATGTCCGCGCCGGACCGCACGAACAACATCGAGGGGATTGATCTCGCCGCCGCGGCGCGCGGCCTTTACCGGATCGAAGTCCGCGGCTTCAACGTTCCCAGCGGGCCGCAGCCCTACGCGGTCGTGCTCAGCGGTCCGGTTGCGCCGGTCATCGTTCACACGCCGCTGGCCAGCACCTTCGACACCGTCAATCCGTATGCCGTCACCGCAACGATCACGTCCGCCGTCGCGATTGACACGAACCAGCTTTTCGTGATGTGGAACACGGACGGCTCGACCAATTTCAACGCATCGGCCGTCGCTCTGCTTTCCAATAGCCTCTATCGCGGTTTCATCCCCGCGCAGCCGCAGAACACCGTTGTTCATTATTACATCACTGCGGCCACCAACGGCCTCGTGGCCGTCAGCCCCGCAGGCGCGCCGGCGATGCTTTACCAGTTCAGCGTCACCGCCGCCGTCTCGTTGGAGGTCAGAGGCACGCCCGTGCGCGCCGGCGCGGTCTGGCCGCCCTACGGTGTGACGATATTCGCATCCGGTAACACCGTCATCGCGACCGCCCCCGCGTTCGCATGGACGGAAAATTTCGCCGGCTACACCTGCACCGGCTGGACCGGCAGCGGCAGTGTTCCAATCATTGGAAATTCCAATTCCGTGAGTTTTCAATCATTGGAAAATTCGCGGCTGACGTGGCAGTGGCGGTTCGATTCCTACGGCCTCGTGCAGAGCTCGTCGCCGCCGGGCCTCGTCAGCACGACGACGTGGTGGGCGGCCAACAGCATCGCGCACACGATCACCGCGCCGCCGGCTGGGATCGTGAGCGGAGTGATGTACCGGTTCACGGGGTGGTATCTCGATGGCGCGAGGCTGCCGGATTCGATCAACGTCGCCGACAATCCCGGCGGGAAATTTTCGATGGGCCGGTCGCACAACGCCGTGGCGAAATATCTGCCCGCCACTCAGGACGGCGATGGCAACGGCATGGCGGATTGGTGGGAGATGCTCTATTTCGGCGGCATCGGGAATTCGCTTTCCGGCGACATGGATCGCGACGGCTTCAACAATCAGGCGGAATTTGCCGACCAGACAAATCCGCGCGATGCCAGGTCGTTCCCCGTCCCGCCGGTCATCGCGCATGTTCCGCTCGCAAATCCACAGCCGCGTCCCGCGCCGTTCAACGTTGATGCCGTCATCACCGACAATCTCGCCGTCGCGTCCGCCACGCTCCACTGGCAGCGCAACGGCGGCACGTGGCAGAGCGCCGCGATGGCGTCGAATGCGAACGATCATTTCACCGCGACGATTCCCGCGCCCGGCACTTGCGGCGACCAGTTCAGCTATTTCATCACGGCTTCCGATCCGGGAGCGAACACTTCCACCAACGGCCCGTTCGCTTTTCTCGTCGCGTATCCGGTCATGATCGTGACGCCGCCGGACCTCGGCACGAATCTTGTCGAAAGCGGAACGACCGGCATCGTGAGTATCGTCGTCAGCAACGCAGGCAACGGTCAACTGTCGTGGACCGCGCGCGTCGTCCGTGTTGATTTGACCGACGACATGGAAAGCGGAACGAACAAATGGACGCACAACGGTAGCCTCGACTTGTGGCACATCACGACGTACCGGGCACATTCTGGAACGCATTCCTGGTATCAGGGCGACGATTCGACGCATCTTTATCCTGACGCGTCCGACGACCGGCTCTACACGCCGACGCTTCATCCCGGCAGCAACGCCGTGCTGAATTTCTGGCATTGGATTTGGAGCGAACTCGATCACGGCGTTTATGCGTGGGATGGCGCGGTCGTTGAAATCTCGACGAATGCCGGTGCATCATTTGATTACCTCACGCCTGTCGGCGGCTATCCTTACATGATCACGCCAAATCCCGAATCCGCGTTCGCGCCCGACTATCCGCCGTGCTTCGCTGGCACCGGCGGATGGCAGCAAGCGTCATTCGATCTCAGCGCGTTCGCGAATCAGGACATCATCCTCATGTTCCGGTTCGGTGCGGATTATTACACGCACTACGAAGGCTGGTATCTCGACGACATCACGATCACATCCGACGCATTCGCGGCTGACTGGCTGGCCGTCCAGCCGCCCACAGGGTCCGTCTCCGGCGTCAGCGCAAGCAATGCCCCGTGCGCGCTGAACGCCGCCATCGCAACCAACGGCGGATTGTATCGTGCGCTCGTCCGCATCGAAGGCAACGATCCGGTCGCGCCGACGAACATCGTCAGCGTCACGATGCGCGTGGATTCGCGGCCGCGCGCGGCGATCAATTTTGCGCGGCAGTGGCCGCTGAACGGTTCCGGCAGCGTGACCATCAGCAACTCCATTTTCGATGCCGATGGCGATCCGGTTTCTCTGCGCGTGGAATTTTCCGCGAACGGCGGCGCAACGTGGACGAATCTTTTCGTGACTTCTGCGACAGCGGCCACAGGCGGCGTCAGCATCAACAACGCGGCGACGCAGCAGCTCGGCGGTATCGTGACTGCTCCGTCAAATGCGCTAGCGATCCTGTGGCCGACTACGAACGCGCCCGCCATCGCGTTTTCATCGAATGTTCTCGTTCGCGTCACGCCTTCCGATGTCTGGTTCGCGGGCCGTGCGGTGACGAGCGCGCCGTTCGCGGTGGATAACGTTGCGCCCTCGGCAACCGGCGCGGTTGTCATCGCGGCGACGAGCGCGTTCGGAAATTATTTCGCCGGCAACGTCATCACGAGTTCGTGGAGCGGTTTCACCGACATCGGCCTCGGAGTTGCCGGATATTTTCTCAGCACGACCAATGGCGGCGGCACGACGAACGGAACATTTGCACCGTCATCGCCCGCGCCGCTCGGTGGCCTCCAACTCAACGCCACGAACAATGTTTTCGTCTGGCCGCGCGACGCCGCCGGCAATATTGGCCCGGCCGCCAGTGCGAGCGTGTTTGTTCTCGATCCCGCCGGCGACGCCGATGGCGATGGCTTCAGCAACGCCGCCGAAGAAATCGCCGGCACATCGTCGACCGACTCGAACAGCATCTTGAGAATCACGGGCGCCTCTGCCGATCCCATCCTGTCGCGCTACGTCATCCGCTGGCCGTACGTCAGCAACCGCATCTACTCGCTGCAAATGTCCAGCAACGCCGGCGACCCGCCGTTTCTCGTGCTCACGAATCCCCCCGTCATCGTGACGAACTTCACCGCCGTCTTCGACCTGACCAACGCCCCGCCCGCGCCGCTTCTGCAGTTCCGCCTCGGCGTCCAGCCCGCGCCATGATGACGCCGGTTGACTTGTAGCTACGCAGAGGTATAGATCGTTCACATGACGACGGCACGGTTATTTCAAAATGGTGGCAGTCAGGCGGTGCGGCTTCCCCGCGACTTTCGCTTCGAGGGCGACCGCGTCTTCATCAAGCGGCAGGGCAATGTCATCGTCTTGTTGCCCGCAAAAGATTCCTATCGCTCAATGCTCGATGCCGCCGGCAAATTCGATGAGGATGTTTTCGGCGGCGGTCGCCGGCAACCCTTGCAAAAGACACGAAAAAGTTTTGACTGATGAGTCATCTGCTGGACACCGACACGTGTATTCATTTCATGCGGTACCGCCCGCCGGAAATGGTGGCGCGGATCGAGGCGATGCCCGCAGGCGCCCTCGCGATCTCCGCGATCACCCACAGCGAGCTTTGGTACGGTGTCATGCGCAGCGCGCGTCCGGCGCACAACATCGCTTTGATGGAGAGTTTTCTGTTGCCTCTGCGGATCATTTCCTACGACGAAACGCATTCGGACCTTTACGCCCGCACCCGCATTGTGCTCGAAAAACGCGGCACGCCCATCGGCGCGCACGACATGCTGATTGCTGCGCAGGCGCTGCGCCACGAACTGATTCTTGTCACCAATAACACACGCGAATTTGCGCGCATCTCGGGACTCCGGCTGGAGAACTGGATTCCCGCCGCGCGCTTGCGGAAGTTCCAATGATTGGAAATTACGAAGGCGAAAAATTCCAATCATTGGAAAATGAAGAGACGCGATGAGCGAAAAGACGATATATTTTGACAACCCGCGCGAGGCGGCGGAGCTGACCGGACGCCGCGGGGAATATCTGGCGCGCATCGAGGGCGTGCTGGGCGTCAAACTTTCGGCGCGCGACACGTGGCTGAAAATCGAAGGCGACGACGCGGCGATTTTGCGGACCGTCCGATATTTCGAGGCGCTGAAATTTGCGCGCGATCACGGTGTCGTGCTGCACGAGCACGGAGTTTTCTTTGCGCTGAAGGCCTTCGAGGACGGACGCGAGGCCGATCTCGAAAAATTGTACGCGAGCCGGATTGATGTCGCGCCGGGCAAGCCGCCGGTGTTTCCGCGCACGTTCGGGCAGATGCGCTATCTCGAAGCGATCCGCCGCTGCGATTGCGTTTTCGGACTCGGGCCGGCCGGCACGGGAAAGACCTATCAGGCGATGGCGATGGCCGTGTCGGAACTTCTGCGCGGCGATGTCAGCCGCATCATCCTCACGCGGCCCGCCGTCGAGGCCGGCGAAAATCTCGGCTATCTGCCCGGCGACATGCGCGAAAAAGTTTTGCCGTATTTGCGGCCGCTCTACGACGCGCTCTACGACATGATGCCGCCGGAGGAAATTGAGAAGCACATCGAGCGCGGTGTCATCGAGGTCGCGCCGCTCGCGTTCATGCGCGGGCGCACACTGAACCACGCGTTCGTGATTCTGGACGAGGCGCAGAACACGACCAACGAACAGATGTTCATGTTTCTCACGCGGCTCGGTTTCGATTCGAAATGCGTCATCACCGGCGATGTGACGCAGGTTGATTTGCCCGCGCACAAAAGTTCCGGCCTGCTCGAAGCGCGCAGGACGCTCGCGAACATCGAAGGCGTCGCGATTGCCGAACTGACCGACGCGGATGTCGTGCGGCACGAACTGGTGCAGAAAATAATTCAGGCCTACGCCGCGACCCGAAAATCCGAAGTTCGAAATCCGAAATGATGAAAATCGCGGTCAGCAACGCGCAAGGAAAGTTTCCCGTTTCATCCGCCGACGTCCGCCACTTCGCGTCATGGCTGGCGGAAAACATCTCCGAATTTCGCGCGGGTGATTGGGCGGAGATCTCGATTGTCGTGACCGACGACGCGGGAATTTCCGGGATCAACGAGCGATTCCTGAATCACAGCGGGCCGACGGATGTCATCACGTTCTCTCTGCCGCCGCCGCCGGGCGTCGAAGGAATGCGCGGCGAAATTTATGTGAATTTCGAGCGCGCGATTTCCGAGGCGACGCGGCGAAGGGGCGAGCCTTCGCGCGAACTGGCGTTTTACGTCGCGCACGGCTTCGATCATCTCGCGGGCTTCGACGACCGCACGCCGGCGATGCGTGCGCGGATGCACAAGCGAGAACGCGCATGGCTGCGGCAATACAGGCCGGCTCCGGCGCATCCCTAGGCTGACATTCGAATCATGCCAGGCGCCACGGCGCGCGCATCGCGCGGGAAACCATTCCGTTCGCTGCGTCGTCGCCCTTGAATTTCTCTGCGACGGGATCCCAACGGAGCTTGCGGCCGGTAATGCATGCGATGGTTGCCAAATGACAGAGCGACGCCGTCCGATGGCCGCCCTCGGCGGGTGCGATGGTTTCTTTCCGGCTGCGGATGCAATTGATGAAATTCCGATAGTGGTCGTTCGTGTTGTCGTAGAGGTGGAGTTCGTCCGGCCTGATCGGCTCGCGGACGAGTCGCTCGTCCGAGGATTCGATGTTGCCTTCGTGGACGTGGTAGAAAACCCAGCCCTCGTCGCCCTCGAATTTCACGCCGCGCGGCTCGACGTCCTGGATGATCATCTTCACGCCGTTGGCAAACTTTGCGTGGATTTCGTAACCGAAGGGCGTGTTCCAAAGTCCGTCCTTCGGGAAATCGGCGCGGCCTTCGATCTCGACCGGGCCGGTTTGGGTGGTTCCGTTGCCCCACATCGCCAGATCGCCGACGTGGCAGCCGCGGTCGGTCAGCTCGCCGTCGGAGTAATCGAGAATCCAGCGAAAGACACCGTGGCAGCGTTTCGGCGTGTACGGCACCCACGGCGCGGGGCCGAGCCACATGTCGTAATCAAAACCATCCGGCACCGGCTGCGGTTCCTGCACGCCGATTTCGTTGTGGGCCGCGGGCAGGTTCACGCGCACGGTGTGGATGCGGCCGAGCCGGCCGTTGCGCGCGAGTTCGCAGGCGTAGCGTCCAAGCGCTCGCGACCGTTCCTGGCTGCCGACCTGAAGCACGCGGTTGTAGCGCCTCACCGCGTCCGCCGCCGCGCGCCCTTCGGCGATGGTCGGAGCAAATGGTTTTTCGCAGTAAATGTCCTTGCCCGCTTTTGCCGCCGCGATGGTCAGCAGCGAGTGCCAGTTCTCCGGTGTGCCGATGACGACCGCATCAATGTCATCGCGCGAAAGCAGCTCGCGGAAGTCGGCGTATTCCTTGCAGGCGTCATCGCCGTAATGTTGATTCACGATCTGTTGCGCCCGCTGCCGGCGTGAGCGGTCCACATCGCAAACGGCAAGCATTCGAACGTCGGGAAATCCCATCATGCCCTGCAGATCGCCGGTGCCGCGTCCGCCGGTTCCAATCGTCGCCATGTTGATTCGACGGCTCGGAGCGCATGGGCCGAGCACGTTGGCCGGAATGATCGTCGGGAAGCCGGCTATGGCGCCTGCGGCCAGCGCGGATGCTTTCAGAAAACTGCGGCGGGAAACGGCGTTGGAAGCGGATCGTGTTGTCTTCATGATTGACCTTGATTCGCCGGATGCCGTCGTTTCTTTGGCTCTATTCAGAACGCGAAGAACCAGCCCACATTTCTATTGTGCGTTTCCTCAAATCGTCTAGTCTCCTCACCAGTTGAGGTCGGCGTGGATTTTTCTGAAAATAGATTGACAGAAGAAT
>CAIVKH010000187.1 GCA_903906425.1 uncultured bacterium | reverse complement strand
GCGTCATTACCAGCGCCGCACTGCTGACCACGCCCGGCATCCACGATTTCCCGCCGATTTTTCTGGATGAACACGCCAAGGACGTGCGCCTCGTGCGCGAGGAGCAGCAGCGCGCCTGCAAGAACTGCGGCAAAGAAGAGGCCACCACCTGGGCGGGACCCGACTTTTTCTGCTCTGACTGCCGCGGCACGCACCGCAAGCAGCTCCGCGCCTGCGATACCTGCGGGCGCGAGGAGGAGACGGCCTGGGACAAGCCCTATTTCTACTGCTCCGAGTGCCGTCGCGAACACCGCCAAGAGGCACGCCCGGTCTAGCAGCCTGTCGGACGTAGCCTTGTTACGGCACAAACCGCCTGCCGGCCAGGCTGCTAGTCCTAAAACAAGCGAGTGTTGAAGCGCGCGGGTGCCAAAGTCTCGTCTGAAGCGCGAGGCTCGTCACAAACCGTTCGACCGTCGATTCGCGACGCTCACGGCGATTGGTTTTCAGGTTCGCAGACACGTTTGCGCTTCTTCCAGTCATTTTGCGGATGCGCGGCGCCTTTTTTGCGACACGCTCCGCCCGTTGTTGTTGTCATTCCGCCACTTTTTCAGTTCGTCTCAGCAACCTACGCTGGCGCGAGTCGTCGGATCGCTTCCCACGTCCGCAGAAAGTCCGACAGCCACGCGTTGTAACCCAGCAACCGATAAACAATCCGGCGGCCCTGGCGAATGATCTGACAAGGCAACCGGACGAACGTGTTCAGAAAACGACGGAACTCCATCTTCAGCACAACACGGCTCTTCTCCGGGTCCGGCATCGTCAGTGCGAACCACGCCTTCAGATTCCATGCCAGTGCGGCGATGACCATATAAGCCCAGTTGCTCAACAGGTCGTTCACCGGCACGCGCATGGCGTTCACACCGTTCTTCAATTGCTCGATCACGTTCTCCTGATCGCAACGGCCGTTCGCCTGTTCCACAACCTCCGCCGGCGTCAAGTCGGTTCGCGTTGTAATGTAGAAGAAGTAACGGATCTCGTCGAACAGCACCGCTTCGCCCTTCTCCACACTCAAGTTTTTGCGCACGATCACCAGGTCGTACGTCTTGGCGCACTTGGTCGGCTGGTAGCGTATCTTCGCCACCTGTTCGCTGACCAGTTTCACGTTCTTGTATTCGCGCTCCACAACGATCGGTTCCTTGATGTTCTCCGGCCGCTGGCGCGGTTCGGTCTGGACCGTATACTTGGCCGCGCGTTTCAAAGGATTCCAAGCGCTTTTCGGTAGCGCCTCCGCCCGCTGAATCAAGCCCTTGCAGGCATCCATTCCAAACACAAAGTCCGCCGTTTCGCTCCACCGGTCAAAATTCGCCGTCAACGAGAAATCCGTGTCGCCACGGACCGTCACACGCCGTGCGTGGGGTTTGACCAGCGCGATGGCGCGATCGATCCAGATCGCGCTGTCCGCATGACTCGGCACGTTGCCGGGACGATTCACCAGATACAATACTTCCTTTGTGTTCGCCAGCGACACGATGAGCGGATGGTATCCCCACACGCCCTTGTGCGAGATGTCCATCCCGTCCTTGCACTCTCCCAGCGTCGGCGCCATGGTCCCGTCCGCATCGATCCAGGCTTCTTCCATCCAACCCGGCTTCTGGCAACGCCATACGCGTTCCCGCGCCGCGTTGATCGTCTCCATCAAAATCACGATGTCTTCCTCGCCAAACCGCCGTGTGAAATCTCCGGCGGTCGTCGGGTCCGGAATACGGCTGGCGCCCAACGCATCCAGAAACGCTGCGTCCTGCCGCAACAACTCCAAATCCTCCAACCGCTGACCGCCCGCCAGGATGTTGTACGCCATACACAACACGTGGTCCGACTCATGGTACGGCAGATGCACCTTCAACAGCCACAGACGCTCGTCGATCCCCTTCACCAGCCCGATGCGTTGCGACAACAGGTGAAACGCACCCATCCCGCCCGTCCCGATGCCTTGCGTCTTGGCGCTCATCTCGTAGTGGATGTTCCGCCCCGCCAGCACCGGCAGTCCGTGATCCGCCATCGCTCCCGCTAATCGGCGTTCGATTCGACGCTTGCGCGCCCGTAGAATCTTCGGATATTGTCTCACTTGAAATGCCCCTTTTGTTGGTCTGCGATCCTTTGATAAATCGCATTATAGCCAATAAATGTGGGCATTTCTACTACTTTCGCTCACCGCGCACCGAAACACTCGCTTGAACTAGGGCTAGTTCTCGGAAACCAGCCGCCAAGCGATAGATCTGCGCCCAAGTGAACGACAGAGACCGGGCAAAACAGCCGTTTTTCTGGTTTTGGTGCCAGTAACCAACCGTTTACGGCTGGTTTCCAAACTAGGAACCTGTCGGCACAAGGTGTGGAGCACGCAAAAGGCTAAGCCCGACAGGTTCCTAGTCCCGCTGATGCGTCAGGCTCCTGGCCGGATCGTGAAGAAAGGATCGACACCCGGATTCCGACAGATTACCGTGTCCACATCGCGCCTGCATGAGAGGAACCCGCGACCTTGCGCCCGACCGGAAACGACTAACCACGGAGGCAACATCATGACCGCTCGATCCTGCCTGCCGACACTGGCCCTTGGATTCGGCGTCGCGTCGAACCTGTGGGCAATGGACATGGCGGCGCTGACCGCGGCGACACCCGAGCCAATGCCGTCTTTGAAAGGCGTCTGGCTGGCGGCGGCGCACGACCAGCCGGGGACCACCGGGAAAACGCCCGTCGATTTCCACATCGAAGTCACCCGCCAGGAAGGTTGTTTACTCTGGGCCGACGATAGTTGGCGCCCGATCGCTCCGGTCGTCAGCCGCGCCATCACGCATCGAGACCCGATGGTTGGCAGTCTGGCCCCGGACGGCAAGAAGGGCGTTCTGGTGAAGACCGGCGCGCGCTTTGCCTTCCGCCTCGTGGATGCAGACCACATGGAGGTTGCGTTCGCCAGTTTCGACGTCGTCGGCGATTTTAAACCCACGGCGTTTTATGCCGTTCTCACCCGCGAGGGCGCGGCAACCCGGCCGCCGTCGAACACGCATCCGCCAGCCCTGCTCGGTTCGTGGCGCAGCCCCTACCGTTACGCGCAGGCGGCCGAGCCCTTGTCGGCGAACCTGCACCTCGATGTCACCCGTCAG
>CAIVKH010000186.1 GCA_903906425.1 uncultured bacterium | reverse complement strand
GTATTTTGTTACGGATGACCGCGAGAATTTATGGGCCGGAACTTCCGAAAACTTCTTTCCGCGTGCGGAGCGGTCGCGCTGGGCGCGACGGTCTGCGCGGCGGCCGTGCGGCGGCCGGCCACGTCGGAATTTGCGCCCGACCGATTTCGTCTCGCGCCGCTGGCCGTCGCGGAGGTCGGCCGCGAGATTCCGTTCATCTATGACGTTCCCGGCGTGGCCAGGCAGGCGAAGAGCGATCCGCGCACAACCTACGAAACGTGGATCGGCCTCGGCCTGCAGGCGCTGCGCGAAGGCGATTTCAACGTGGCCGTGGATTGCTTTCGCGCGGCGCTGGCGAAAAAGGGGGACGTGCCGGACACGGTTCGCCATCTGCTCGCACGCTCGCTGCTGCTCGATGAACATCCGGCCGAGGCCGAGAAAATCTGGGACGATTTGTGCGCGAAGGATCCGAAGGATGCCGAGGCGCAATGGCAGCTCGGCTACAGTCTTTTCCTGAGGGATGAACTCGACGGCGCGATGAGCCACTGGCAGGTGCTCGACGAGCTCGCGCCGGCCCACCCGTACCCGCCGCTGATGATCGGGCTGGTGAACTGGTCGCTGCGCCAGATGCCGGAAGCGGAACGGCAGATCATCATCTCCACGCGCCGCACCAAGGCGCCGGCGCAGGCATTTCTCGCGATGGCCGCCATTGCATGCGAGGACGGCGATCTGCCCGAGGCCGTCGGCTGGATGCGCCGCGGCTTCGACAGGCTTCCGCCCGTCGAGCAGCGCCGCTGGTATGTTCGATCGCGATTCAGCTTTCTGCGGCACGCGCAAAGCACGCTGGTAGCCGGCCTGGAGAATGAGTTCGGATTGAACGCGGAAATCGCCATCGACATTCCCGACAAGAGAAGTGCGGGCCGCGACCTCGATGTCGTGGTCGAGCACCCTTACGACGTGACGCTTGATTTTGCGCCGATGCACGCCGCCGCCGAGACGAATGTTGTGGCGGTTCCGGAAGGTTTGGAGATGTTGCGCCTTGCACCGCGCAACCCGCGCAGATAAACGAATCGCCTGATCAGGAGATCCCATGAGAAGAATAGCCGCACTTGTTCTGTTCGCAGCACTCGCCGCCCGTGCCGAAATCAATTTTCGTCCGCCGTCCGTTCCGCTCGTTTCGTGCGATCCATATTTCAGCATCTGGTCGCCCGCCGACAAACTCACCGACGCGAACACAACGCACTGGACCGGCAAGCCGCACCGTCTCACGAGCATGGTTCGCATTGACGGCAAAGCCTGGCGCGTGATGGGCACCGATCCCGCCGACGTTCCCGCGCTCGAACAAAAGAAGCTGACCATTTTGCCGACGCGGTCGATCTACGAGTTCGAAGGCGCCGGCATCGCGCTGACGCTCACGTTCATGACCCCCGCGCTACCCGACGACCTCGACATCCTTTCGCGGCCGGTGACGTATCTGACGTACGACTTTCATGCGACGGATGGAAAGACGCATGAGGTGGCGGTGTATTTCGATGCGTCTGCCGAACTCGCTGTGAATATTCCGACACAAGAAGTCGTGTTCAGCAGTCTGATGAGCCCGAATCCTCTCGCGGAAGACCTCGCAAAGAATCCTGTGATGTCCAATCCGAACCGGGCGCTTGTGATTGACGGCCTTTTCAATCAATGGATCGAATCGAAAGACCAGCCGATTCTGGCAAAACGCGGCGATGACATTCGCATTGATTGGGGCCGGCTTTATGTCGCCGCGCCGAAAGATTGGGTCAGCCCGATCTGGGATGTCGGTGGGCGTGACGCATACCAAAGTGTTTTTCGCGACAATCCGCCTCGAATTCAAATTAACGAGGCGCGCCAGCCGGCGGCAGCACCCGGCATAGCCGCGCCGATCTTTTTCGGAAGTTTCAAAGTCTCGAAGGAAGTCGTCTCCCGCTGGCTGATGCTGGCCTACGACGACCTGTATTCGATCCAGTACATGAAGAAGAATCTGCGTCCGTACTGGCGGCGCAACGGTTGGGAGGCGGCCGATCTGCTGAAGGCCGCTGCGAAGGATTACGAATCGCTGTGCAAGCGTTGCGCCGCGTTCGACGTAGAGTTGATGGCGGACCTGACGCAGGCTGGCGGGGAGAAATATGCGAAGCTCTGCGCGCTCGCGTTCCGGCAGTGTTTTGCCGCCGGAAAATTTGTGGCCGATGCCAACGGCAAGCCGCTTCAATTCTGCAAGGAGAATCACTCGAACGGATGCATCAGCACGTCGGATGTTTTCTATCCGATGTCGCCTCAGTTTCTTCTCTTCGGTCCAACGCTGGCGAAATCGTTTCTCGTGCCGTTCATGAATTACGCCGCGAGCGAACGGTGGAAATTTCCGTTTGCGCCCCACGATCTCGGGACGTATCCGCTCGCCAACGGCCAGCGCTACGGCGGCGGCGAACGCACCGAGGACAACCAGATGCCGGTCGAGGAAAGCGGAAATCTTCTGCTGCTGATGGCCGCGATTGCGCAGATGGAAGGCAACGCGGATTTTGCCGGGCTGTACTGGCCGCAACTCGAAAAGTGGGCCGCCTATCTGAAGGAGAAGGGCTTCGATCCCGAGAATCAGCTTTGCACAGACGACTTTGCCGGCCACCTCGCACACAACGTCAATCTCAGCGCGAAGGCGATCTGCGCCCTCGGCGCGTTCGGCAAGCTCTGCGAAATGCGCGGCGACAAGGTGCAAGCCGCCGAGTACGGCAAACTCGCGAAGGAATTCGCCGCACGATGGGTCGGCGAGGCGGCGGACGGCGATCATTTCAAGCTCGCGTTCGACAAGCCGGGAACATGGAGCCAGAAGTACAACATGATGTGGGACCGGATTCTCGGCCTGAATCTTTTCCCGCCCGAGGTCGCGCGCAAGGAAATGAATTTCTACCGGAAGATGCAAAATCAGTACGGCCTGCCACTGGACAACCGGAAGGAATACACGAAGCTCGATTGGATCACGTGGACCGCGACGCTCACGCAGAACCGCGCCGACTTCGAGGCGCTGATCGATCCGATCATCACGTTCATCAACGAGACGCCCGACCGCTCGCCTCTCACCGATTGGTATCAGACCAAGACCGCGAAGAAGGTCGGATTCACCGCCCGCCCGGTCATCGGCGGCGTCTTCGCGCAGATGCTCTACGACAAGACCGTCTGGAAAAAATACGCGAGCCGCGACAAAACCAACGCAAAGGATTTCGCGCCGATGCCGAAGCCGCCGAAGATCACGCCGATCGTCAAGGCTGCGAACGAGGAACCGGCGATGTGGAAATTCACGACGCAAAAACCCGCCGACGGATGGGAGTCGCCGAAATGCAACGCGTCATCGTGGAAGGAAGGCAAGAGCGGTTTCGGAACCGAAAAAACTCCCGGCGCGATTGTGAATACCGTTTGGAATACGCCTGACATCTGGATTCGCCGAACCTTCACGCTCTCCGGAAAAGTTTCGGACAACGTGAAACTTCTGCTCCACCACGATGAGGACGCGGAAGTTTTCATCAACGGAATTTCCGCGGCAACAGTGACCGGATTTGACAGCGACTATGGTCTCACCGAAATCCGGCGCGAAGCCGCACAATCGCTCAAGACCGGCGAGAACACCATCGCCATTCACTGCCATCAGACGATGGGCGGCCAGTACATTGATGCCGGCCTCGTTGATGTGACGGACTGATTTTCCGAACCCGCTCAACCCGCGGCCGCGATGAGGCGCTGCCCGAAACGAAGTTTCCAATGATTGGAAAGTGCGGCGGCGCAAATCTCCAATGATTGGAAAAGACGGGCCCGTGATTTTCCAATGATTGGACGCGCCGAGGCGGGCGGAAAAAAAAACGCGCAGGCGAAACGGTTTCGTTCTGCCTGCGCGTCGCAGGGCAAGGGAGCGCAGTGCGCGTCACCCCCGCCCGGAAAGGTTAACCGTGTGGGGTCAGCCTTCCGTGATTTCTATGCAGGTGACCGGGCACTGGGACGCTGCGTCGCGGCAGCGGTCTTCGGCCTCTTTGGGCACCACGGGGACGATGACCTGGGAGAGTGAATCGTCGCCCATTTTGAAAACTTCAGGGCACACATCGGCGCATACGCCGCAGCCTGTGCAGGTGCCGGCATCAACTTTTGCTTTCATGTTTCTGTCTTTTCCTTTCGATCATTTGTGATCAATTTTTTCCGCTCCCTCCGGAGCAGCGACGGACGCCCGCTGCCGCTCCGCGAGGAAATATCACTTTGCCATGCTTCGCTTGTAACCCTCAAGCATCTTGATGTAGTTGGCGCGCTCGAAATTCGTCGGGTCGCGCACGGCCTTCATGCTCATGGCACCGCGCATTTCCGTGATGGATTCGTATTCGTGCTCGGTCATCCATGCGGTGAGGTCGCGGGTCATGGTCGTCAGATGCGAGATGCCGCGCTGGAGCAGCGCGGAGGTGATCATGACGGTGTCGGCACCGGCCATGATGTATTTGATGACTTCCGTGGCGCTGTGAATGCCGCGCGTGGCCGCCAGCGAGCAGCGGACCTTGCCGTAAAGCGCAGCGATCCACAGCAGCGGCAGGCGGATTTCGTCCGGCGTGCTGAGCGTCAGCTTGGTTTCAACTTCCATTTCTTCGAGGTTGAAGTCGGGCTGATAGAAACGGTTGAACATGACCAGCGCGTTGGCGCCGGCTTCGTCCAGCCGCCGGGCCATGTTGGCCATCGAACTGAAGAACGGGCTGAGCTTGACGGCCACGGGAATCGTGACGGCGGATTTCACCGAGCGCAGAATTTCCACGTAGTTCTTTTCGACGTCCGCGCCGGGCATGTCCATGTCGGTCGGAATCCAGAAGATGTTCAACTCAAGCGCGTCGGCGCCGGCTTCCTGAATCTTCTTCGCGAAGTTGATCCAGCCTTCGTTCGTGATTCCGTTGATGCTGCCGATGACCGGAATATCCACGGACTGTGTGGCCCTGCGAACCAGTTCGAGATAGTGATCGGGACCGACGGCAAAATCGGACGCAAGCGGAAAGTAGCTGAGCGATTCCGCAAAGCTGTCCGTCCCGGCCGTGAGCGCCGATTCGATGGAGGCGTCTTCCATCTTCAATTGCTCTTCGAAGATCGAAAACATGACGACGGCGCCTGCGCCGGCATCTTCCATGCGCTTGATGTTGTCCAGATTTTCCTGAAGCGGGCCGGCCGCACAAACGAGCGGATTCTTCAGGTCGAGGCCCATATATGATGATTGCAGTTTCATGAATTTCTCTCCTTACGCTGGTGTGACTGCGGGTGTGACTGCTTGCGCGACGGCCGGCACGGCGGCCAGTGCTTCATAACGTTTCCACTGATCTTTGATGTCGGCCATCTCCAACTTGAGCAACCGTTCCGCCTCTTCCGGCGCGCTGTGCGACAGCATGCGGTAACGGACTTCGTTGTAGGCGTAGTCCTTGAAGCTCACGGTTGTCGGCGGACGCGAATCAAGTTGGAACGGATTCAAGCCCTGCTCCTTCAGCGTGGGATTGAAGCGGTAGAGCGGCCAATAACCGCAATCCACAGCCGCTTTCTGCTGCTTGAAGCCGAGTGTCATGTCAATGCCGTGTGCGATGCAATGCGAGTAGGCGATGACGATTGACGGTCCGTCGTACGCCTCGGCTTCGACAAAAGCCTTGAGCGTCTGACGCGGATTCGCGCCCATCGCGATGCGTGCGACGTAAACGTTGCCATACGAAATGGCGAGCATGGCGAGATCCTTCTTTCCATTTTTCTTTCCGGCAGCGGCGAACTTCGCGACAGCGCCGCGAGGTGTCGCCTTCGACATCTGTCCGCCTGTGTTGGAATATACCTCAGTATCGAGAACGAGGATGTTGACGTTGCGACCCTGCGCGATGACGTGATCGAGTCCGCCATAGCCGATGTCATAAGCCCAACCATCGCCGCCCATAATCCAGACGCTGCGCTTGACCAGCACGTCGGCGATGGCCAGCAACTGGCCGGCTTCCGGCGCGGTGATTTGCGTCAGTTTCTTTTTCAATTCGGCGACGCGCACGCGCTGCGCGGCGATTTCCGCCGGTGTCTTCTGCGCGGACTTAATGAGTTCATCAACGAACTGATCGCCGAGTTGCGGGCCGAGTCTCTTCAAAAACTCGTGCGCGAGTTCGGTGTGTTTGTCGAGCGTGAGGCGGTAGCCAAAGCCGAATTCTGCGTTGTCTTCGAACAGCGAGTTGGACCACGCGGGACCGCGGCCTTCCTTGTTGCTGGTCCACGGTGTCGTTGGAAGATTTCCGCCATAAATCGAGGAACAGCCGGTTGCATTGGCCACAACCATGCGATCGCCGAAAAGCTGGCTGACGATCTTGACATACGGCGTTTCGCCGCAGCCGGTGCAGGCGCCGGAGTATTCGAAGAACGATTCTTGGAATTGCACGTCTTTGACCATCGTGAAATCCGGTTGCGCAACTTGGACGGAGGTGAATGCCTTGAAGGCTTCCAGATTCGCGCGTTCCTGTTCGAGGATCGGCATCTTGTCGCCCATGTTGATGGCCTTCTTGCCAGTCTCGGTCTTGCTGCGCGCGGGGCAGACGCTTACGCAAAGCGTGCAGCCGGTGCAATCTTCAACCGCAACTTGCAACGCGTAGAGCAGATTCGTCGGCTCCTTGCTCTTGTACGCAACGGTCTTGAACCCAGCGGGCGCGGAAGCGGCTACTGACGGCTCCAGAATCTTCATCGTGATACAACTGTGCGGGCACACGAGGCCGCACATTCCGCACTGCGTGCAGATTTCCGGCTGCCAGATCGGAACGACATCGGTGATGTTGCGCTTTTCCCACTTTGTCGTGCCGACAGGCCACGTGCCGTCGTTGGGCAATGCGCTGACCGGCAATTCGTCACCCCGGCCGGCCATCATCATGGCCGTAACTTTCTGGACAAACTCCGGCGCTTTCGGGCTGACGATGTCGGCTTCGGGAGCCGTGTTCGTGACCGACTTCGGAACCTTGACTTCATGCAAATTGGCGAGCGTCTGATCAACGGCTTCCCAATTCTTTTTGACGACTTCCTCGCCTTTGCGCATGAACGTCTTTTTGATCGCGTCTTTGATTTTTTGAATCGCGTCCTCGCGAGGCAACACGCCGGAGATCGCGAAGAAACACGTCTGCATGATCGTGTTGATGCGCGTGCCCATTCCGGTGTCGCGCGCCACCTTGTTCGCGTCAATGACGTACAGCTTCAGCTTCCTGCCGAGGATCTGCTTCTGCACTTTGCCCGGCAGTTTGTCCCAGATTTCGTTCTTTCCAAACGGAGCGTTCAGCAGGAACACCGCGCCTTTCGCAGCGCGGCTCAAAATGTCGCTCTTCTCAAGGAATACGAACTGATGGCAGCCGATGAAACTGGCCGCCTGAATGAGATACGGCGAACGAATCGGATCGGGGCCGAATCGCAAATGCGATACCGTCTGCGAACCGGACTTCTTCGAATCATAAACGAAATAGCCCTGGGTGTAGAAATCGGTTTCTTCTCCGATGATCTTGATTGAATTTTTGTTCGCGCCAACCGTTCCGTCAGCACCGAGGCCGAAGAACATCGCGCGGACCGTCGTCGCCGGCTCGATGTTAAAATCAGGATCGTAGTCCAGGCTGGAATTCGAAACGTCGTCGTTGATGCCGACGACGAAATGATTTTTCGGCGTGGGCTTTTTCAATTCGTTGAACACCGCGACAACCATCGCCGGCGTGAATTCTTTTGAAGACAAACCGTAGCGGCCCGCGAGCACGCGCGGCATTTTCTTCATCGGCAATGTGCCGGCTGCGAGACCTTCGGCCAGCGCCGTCACAACATCGCCATACAGCGGATCGCCCGTTCCACCCGGCTCCTTCACACGATCCAGCACCGCGATCTTCTTCGCAGTCGCCGGCAGCGCTGACAAAAATGCGGAAGCGGCGAACGGCCGGTACAGCCGCACGCGCAGCAGGCCGACTTTCTTGCCCTTCTTGTTCAGATACGCCACCGTCTCGCTGACGGTTTCGCAACCTGAACCCATCAAAATGATCACGCGATCCGCATCCGGTGCGCCTTCATAATCGAAAAGTTTGTACTGGCGGCCCGTCAGCGTCGCATACTTGTCCATCGTTCTTTGCACGATCTCCGGCGCGGCGGCGTAATATGGATTCACCGTTTCGCGCGCCTGGAAATAAACGTCGGGATTTTGCGCCGTGCCGCGGATGACCGGACGATCCGGATTCAGCGAGCGGGCGCGGTGCGCCGCGACGAGTTTCTCGTCAATCATCGCGCGGATAATTTCTTCACTGATCGGCTTGACCTTCGCAACTTCATGCGACGTGCGGAAACCGTCGAAGAAATGTATGAACGGCAGCTTCGCCTCCAGCGTAGCCGCGTGAGCAACCATCGCCATGTCCATCGCTTCCTGTACCGAGCAGGAGCACAGCATCGCCCAGCCCGTCGAGCGTGCGGCCATCACGTCCGAGTGATCGCCGAAAATTGAAAGTCCCTGCATCGCGAGCGAGCGGGCAGAAACGTGGAATACCGCCGGCGTCAATTCGCCCGCGATCTTGAACATGTTTGGAATCATCAGCAGCAGGCCCTGCGATGCCGTGAACGTCGTCGCCAGCGCACCGGTTTGCAGCGAGCCGTGGACAGCGCCGGCAGCGCCGCCTTCGCTTTGCATTTCCGCGACGAGTGGAATCGTGCCCCAGATATTTTTCTTGTTCTCGCTGGCCCACTGGTCGGCGAGTTCGCCCATGTTTGAGGAAGGCGTGATGGGATAGATCGCGCAAACTTCGCTCACCCTGTAGGCAACATGTGTCGTCGCTTCATTTCCGTCTATTATCGCAATGTCTTTATTCATTTTATCCGTTTCTTTGTTTGACCCACTGTTGAGCCGACGCGAGCAACTCGCCGTCGGTGTTCAAATTCATTTTTCTTTTGATACTGCTCCGGTATGTCGCCACGGTCCGTGACGCCACGTGCATCTCGCGCGCGATCCGGCTGCACGGATGCCCCTGTCCGATGAACTGATAAACAATCAGCTCCCTGTCCGTCAGCGCCTGCAACCGCGCGTCCCCGGCCGGTGGTTCAAGCTCGCCGAGATGCTGCAAGATCTCCTGCATCACGCATTCTGTAACATAACGCGAACCGCCGACCATCAAACTCAGCGCCCGCGCGCCCTGCACCGGCCAGTCACCGTGCAAAATATAACCTTGCGCGCCCGAGCGCATCAATCGCGAAGCCAGCATCGCATCGCGTTTGCCCGACGAAATCATGATCGGCAGATCGGGATGCGAACTGCGGATATTCTTGGTGACGGCCAGCGGATCGAGATTCGCATCGTCAATTTCAAGCACCACCACCTGCGGTCGGAACGCCTTGATCATCTGCAACAGCTCATGGGTCGCCGCGCATTCGGCCGCCACGCGCAACTGCCGCATCCGGCATAGCTTCTTTCGCAATTCGCCACCACGCGTCGGATCGCACGTCGCGATGAGACAGCGCACGGAAGCCGGACCGTCAAGCCGGCTTTTCGCTTGTAGAGTCTCTTGCGTCTGCACTGCCTGTGCGGTGAAAATCATGTCGGTCGTCAATATGAGCGGCGCAGTTGCCGGATTCCATCAGGAACGCGCCGTTGCGCATCATAGGGATTTCCCCGAAAACCGGCATCGCACGCGCTTGCCATCAAGTCCGCCGATACCGCCGCACGGTTTCGAATGCGGCCGCACATTTCCAATGATTGGAAAAGATCGGCGCGCAAACTTCCAATCATTGGAGAATTTCGTGGACGGAAATTTCCAATGATTGGAAGAGTGCGGCGGGGGCGGGGTGGGGGATGAGCGTGTTGATAAATTTTACCAATCCATGATCCCGACGCCCCTTCTTCTCCGTCACCCCATGGCCGCGCTCTTCATCAGGGACGGGTCACGCGCAGGCGCAGGAATCGGTTCGTGGCCGTGGCCGTGTCGGTGTCCCACACGACATCCGCGGCGGGCGCGGCGTTGGTGTCTTCGTTGACGTTGGACGTTGATCCCCACGTGCCGTGGATGTTCGTCGCAATGCCGCTCCACGTCGCGTCGTTGGTCGAGCTGTAGGTGCCTTCGACGTAGATGGTGATGTCGGTGGCCGTGGTGTTGTGGTTGAATTTCAGCGCGAAGAGGCCGTTGGTTTGCGCGGTGTTCATCTGCGCGAGGGTGTCGGAATTCGTCGGGCTGGAGCCGGTCGCATATTTGAGCAGGTTCGGATAGCCGTCGGAGGTGCCGAACTGGTTGTAGCCGGTCTGGCCGTTGGTGACGCCGGCGGCCCACGCGTCGTAGCCGGTCGGCGGCAGGATCGAAAGAACCACGGCGCCGGTCTGGTAAGTCACCGCCCATTGCTTGCCACCGTCGAGCGCTGGCAGGTTGTTCGTGGAGAACGTTCCTGACACGGGGTTGCCGGTGAGAATGATGAAGATGTCGCTTGTCGTCGGCATATAGCCATTGATGAGCGCGACGTTGAGCGTGCCCGTGATCGAGGCCGCGCTGCCGACAGACAGTTTGTCAAAATCAACGCCGGGATTGTTCCCGCCGATTTCAATGTTCAACGATGCATTGGTCGTGAGTTGCGCGAAGGACGATGACATGGTCAGCGTTCCGACCGGGTTGCCCGGCGAAACAGCGCCGTCGGAAATGACCGCGCCCTTGATCGTGCCGGCACCGCTCAAACTAGTCCCGGTTGCCAGCGTGACCGCGCCGGTCACGTTGCCCTGCACCACGAGGGATTTGCCTGCGGCCACCGAGACCGGCCCGCCGATCGAGCCGAGCACCTGCAGCGTGCCGTTGGAAACCTGCGTGCCGCCGCCGTACGTGTTCACCGCTGAGAGCGAGAGGACGCCGCTGCCGTTCTGCACCACCGATCCCGATCCGCTAATTACATTTGGTGCGGTTGTCGTGGAAGCCAGACTGAAGACGAGGCGCCCGTTATTCACAACGCCATTGGTGCTGACCGAACCGGTCAATCCGTTGGTTCCGACTTGCAGCGTGCCGGCGCTTATCGTGGTCGCGCCGGGATAATTGTTGGTGCCGGTCAGAATCCATGTGCCGCTGTCACTCTTGACAAGCCCCATTTGCGCGCCATTGGTTTGCGAACTGATCGGGCCGGTGATATAGCCAGTGCTCACGCCGCCGACGTTCAGATCGCGGGCGTTCTGCGTATAATAAACGTTGCCGGCAAGTGTCAGTGTGCCGCCAGCAGCTTTGATATCCGCATTTCCGCCACCGGAGGTCATGTTGATGTTTCCGAGAATAACATTGTTACCGGCATAGTTGGTCATTGTGCCTGCGTTAACGCTGGTGTTGAAATTAATATTCGATGGAATAATGATGTCGCCGCCGCTGCCGTCCAGCAGCAGGCACGGTCCGCCTGCACTGCCATTCGAAAGATTGACCTGTTTAGGCCCAAGGCCGAGTGACTGGCTGTTTTTCACCCAAACGCGGCCCGCCTGAATGTCAACCAGACCTGTGAATGTGTTCGTGCCGTTTAGAACGAGGACGCCGCCTCCAAACGTCCCCGATGATCCGTTCGTCCCCTTCGTCAACCCCATCGCACCGGAAATCACACCATCAATCTGGTTGGTGACCGTACTGGGAATGGTCAGTGTAAGCGTGCCCCCCGCGCTGTTCACAGTGCCCTGGCTGGTCAGACCCATGAGCGACTGGTTCTGCCCACCAAGGTCGAATGTCGCGCCGTTTGCGATGGCAACAATGTTGCTGACGTTGAGCCTGTTCGCGCCGGTGGAAAGAGCCAAAGTTCCGCCATTCACGTTTACATTTCCGTTGAAGGTGCTCACTCCGGAAAGCGTGAGATTTCCAGAACCGGCCTTCGTCAGTCCTCCGGTTGCGCCGGGCGCATTCGCGATGATCGCGGCTTCCGTCGCGACAATGTTTGTCGGCACAGAATACGTCGCGAAACCGGAACCGCTCGCCGGACCGATTTGAACACCGCGATTGGCCGTGAGAGTCGTTGTACCCAGGACTTCAAGCGTTGCACCGCTGAAAATGCGCAGTTGATTTGTAATTACGGCGGCGGGCGAAGTGCCCAAGCTCGCATCGCCACTGATTGAGATTGTGCCGGCTGAAATAACTGTCTGGCCGGTATAAGTGTTCGCTCCATTTAGCGTTAATTTCGCCGCGCCGTATTTTGTGAGACCGATCATGCCGCCGATCCCACTGCCGAGGAATGTGTAGTCCTTCGTCACATTGCTGACGACCAGCGAGCCCGGAATAACGATTTCGGCCACGTTGACAGTGTAGGTTCCAGTGGCGGTATCATCGAACAAGACCGTGTCAAAGGGCGCGAACTGCGTGGCGTTACTGGCCAGCATGGATATCCAATTGAGCGCGCCTGCAACTTTCCAATTTGCATCTACCGCGCCGTCCCACTTGATGCCAATGCCCGCGTTCGTGGTGACCAAGTCGATTGAGGAATTGCCAGCATTCACATTCAGATAACCCTGTCCGCCGTTGGGAACGGAAATCAGCGAGAAGTCCGAGATGTTCCCTGTGAATGCTCCGTCGTAATCAATCAGCACATTCGTCCCGACCGCGGAAGCTGCGACCGGAATGACCTGAACGGCGACTGTTGGCGAGGATCCGACGCTGCCGGTCACACGGATCGTAGGATTCGTTCCGCGCAGAAGTGCGGAAACCTGCGATCCGGCACTGAGTGTCACTCCCGCAACCGTAAGCTTGCCCGTCATAACATACGTTGAACGCGCGCCGAGCCAACCGCCCGCGTTTATCGTCGCTGATGCCGAACTGATGACGCCCGTGCCCCACAACGTTGCGTTCGAAGCCACAGTGAAAGCTCCGGCGCCGGTGTTGGTGCCGTTGATGAACAACGTTCCAGCGTTTACAGCCGTCGTACCGGAATAGTTGTTGCTTACGCCGGCCAGTATGATCAGACCGTTGCCAACTTCCGTCAGACCGCCTCCGGCGTCTGACAGGCTCTGATTGATCGTATTGGTGAAGATCGCCCCGTCCACGACAATGCCGCCAGACTGCACATTTGCGGACGAAAGATTCTGCATGAAGATCGCGCTGTTCGTCAGCGGCCGGAGCGTGCCTCCGTTGAAGTTGATCGTGCCTGTGCCAGATCCTCGCGTGATGTTACCGACTGCGAGCGAACCACCATTCAAGTTGATGATACCAAGACCAGTGGCGTTGTTACCGACCGTGATCGTCGTCCCGACACTCACGAGTCCGTTGTCCTGAACGGTCATTCGACCATCCGTGCTTGCGCCGTTACCCAGAATCAGTGTCGTGCCGATTTGCACGATTCCTGAATTTGCCACCGTTACAACACCCGAACCCACACCTGTGCCGCCGTTGACACGCGGAAGATCCATGTACGTGCCCATGAGAAGTTTTGCGGTGTCTTGCACCTGGACGATCGCCGTTGCACCCAGCGATTCGCCGACAAACATGTTATTGGTCAGAGCGACGATCGAGTCGTTGTAGAGGTACAACTGTGCGCGACCGCGATAATTCGGAACATTGTTCCAATAGCCCATTGAGCATTGCGCCGCGTTGATCCGTCCACCTGTCATCGTGATGACGGAATCCAGATTGCTGACACCGTTGCCCCGACTTATGGAGAGCCAATTAGTGGTGTTGAGCGTACCGTTACTGATGACCATGTAGTTGGGCGTTTCATTCGCAACGCCTATCGAACCGCCAACACAGATTTCATCCGCGCTGTTGTATGCGGAGGCCGCCCCACCGTTGAAGACAACACGCCCGTTGTACACAAACGATATTCCCCCGCCCAAACCCATGAGATTCGAGCCGGGATTCGAGAAGGTGAGCGTGCCGTTGCCACGCTTGAGGAACACGGATGTGGCCGTAGTTGTGACAGCACCGGCCATGACAACATCGTTGGTGATGTCGATCGTGGCGTTACCTGCCATCGTGAAACCGCGGTCGATCCCGACGGGCGAGCCCTTGTACTGCAACGTACCGCCGGCAAAGACGAGGTTCGATGATCCCGCGTTGGCTGCGCCGATCTGGCTCGGACTGCTACCGTTCGCCAGATAATCCACGAGCAGCACGCCGCCGCCGATGATTGTCGGACCGGTGTAGGTGTTGGTTGCCGTAAGCTGCTGGATTCCCGTTGAGAGTTTGCGGAACGCAAGCATGCCGGAACCGTCCCTGATGAGGCCGTTGTAGACCCCGCTTCCGTTCGCCTCGCCAACGGTATTGGTGGCCACCGTTTCGGCGGCGTTGTTCACAATCGTGCCGTTTGTCCCATTGAGGCTGTTGTAGCTTTCACTCCAGCCATTCATGTCGAACGTACCGGCGTCGATACGAACGTTCACGTTCGAATAAATCTGATCCGGCCCGGGACCGACCAGACGGACGGTCGACGAAGTTGCGCCACGAATGATGAGTCCATCGCCCGGGTTGCCGCCGAAAGCGCGGGTGGTCGCGCCCGTCTTACCAAGTAGGAGCGTACCATTTTCGACAATGCCCATGAGTGAGTTGTTGTCGTTCGGACCGGAGAGCAAAAGTGTACCGGTGTTCGTCAGTACGATGTAGTGTGTGTTAGCGCCTGATATTGCCGCGGAGAATTCCGCGTCAATCGCCGGAGCACTGTCCACAACATTGATGATCGTATTCGTGATCGAGTTAGCGATCGTCATGCGTCCGTCATTGGTGATCGTGGAGGATGTGGCGAGAATATGGATCTGCGCCGGAGTGCCGGTCAGCGCATAGAAATCAAGACCCGCGCTGGCGGCGGAATTGTAGCGTTCGACAACGGCGTTGTTCTGCAGGATGAACACATTCATGTGATTGTTGGTGTCCGGACGGAACCGGCCGCCATTCAGCATGACAGGCGCG
>CAIVKH010000185.1 GCA_903906425.1 uncultured bacterium | reverse complement strand
CCGACCTAATGCCCGCCGACATCACCGGCACGGAAATTATTCAGGAAGATCCGACAACCGGCCGGCGCAATCTCGTCTTCCAGCACGGCCCGATTTTCGCGCAGATGATTCTCGCCGACGAAATCAACCGTACGCCGCCGAAGACGCAGGCAGCGCTGCTCGAAGCGATGCAGGAACACAGCGTCACCGTCGGGCAAAACACGTTCGCGCTCAAAGAACCTTTCTTCGTGCTCGCGACACAAAATCCGATCGAGCAGGAAGGCACCTATCCGCTGCCCGAAGCCCAGCGCGACCGTTTCATGTTCCACGTCAAGGTCACATATCCGAACCGCGACGAAGAACGCGAAATCATCGCGCGCACCACCGGAAAATTCGCCACGGAATTGTCGTCAATCATCAACGGCGATCAGATCATCGCCTGCCAGAGAATTGTCCGTGGCGTTCCCGTGCCCGATCACGTGATGGATTTCGTTCTCGATCTCGTCCGCAAGTGCCGCCCGAACGAACCTGAGGCACTTCCGTTCGTGAAGGAACTTGTCGCCTGGGGCCCAGGCCCGCGCGCCTGCCAGATGCTCGTCATGGGCGGTAAAGTCCGCGCGCTGCTGCGGGGCCGTCTCCACGTGAACATCGATGACGTCGTCGAGCTTGCCGCGCCGGTTCTCCGCCACCGCATCGTCCCGACGTTCAACGCCGAAGCCGAAGGCATCAATACCGACGAAATCGTGCGGCGAATCATCGAGGCAATTCCACGTCCGGCCGAAAAGTCGCTGTTGTAATCGGCTTCGCGCAGAAAACTCGAAGCCCGGCCCATGCTTGGTCTGACCCAACTTTTAACGCCCCACGACATCAAGAAGATTTCCAATCTTCAGGTGCTCGCGCGTTCCGTCGTCGAAGGCTTTTGCGCCGGGCTTCACCGTTCGCCGCACAAAGGCTTCAGCGTCGAATTTCGCCAGCACCGCCAGTACGTCCACGGCGACGAAATCCGCCGGCTCGACTGGAAAGTCTTCGGCCGCTCCGACCGCTTCTACATCCGCGAATACGAGGAAGAGACCAACCTCCGCGCCACCGTCCTGCTCGACTGCTCCGGCTCGATGAACTACGCCAGCGGCGAAATGACCAAGCACGCCTACGCGACCCGCCTCGCCGCGTGCCTCTCGTACCTCATGCTCCAGCAAGCCGACGCCGTCGGCCTCGTCACCTTCGACACCAAAATCCGCAACTACATCCCGCCCCGCTCGCGCCCCAGCCACCTCAGCGTCCTTATTAATACGATGGAAAACGCCAAACCCGGCGGCGAAACCGAACTCGGCGACGTCTTCCACGACATCTGCGCAAAAATCCACCGCCGCGGCCTGCTCATCATCCTGTCCGACTGCTTCGGCAACGTCCCCGACCTGATGAAAGCCCTCGCGCACTTCCGCTACGCCCACCACGAAATCATCGTCTTCCAGATTTGGGACCGCGCCGAACTCGACTTCCCCTTCAAGCGCTGGACCCGCTTCGAATCGCTCGAAACCGCCGGCCACCATCGCCTCGTTGACCCCGCGCAGCTCCGCGTCGCCTATCTCGAAAACCTCGAACGCTTCCGCGCCGAACTGAAAAAAGCCTGCCACCGAAATCGCATCGATCTCGTTCCGGTCGTCACCGACCAGCCCTACGCCGAAACCCTCGCAAATTATCTCGCCCTCCGGAGCCGCCGCGCATGACGACGCAGTTTTCCAATCATTGGAAAGTTGCCGGCGCGAGATTTCCAACCATTGGAAGCCCGCGATGACGTTTCTGAACTTCATATTGCTCGGCGGACTCGCGGCGGCATCGCTGCCGCTCATCATCCATTTACTCAATCGCCAGCGCTACCAAGTCGTCCCGTGGGGCGCGATGCACCTGCTCGAAACGGTGCTGAAAGTTCATACCCGCCGCCTGAAATGGGAACATCTGATTCTGCTGATCGTCCGCACCGCGATTCCGCTTTTCATCGCGATTTGCATGGCGCGGCCCGTGCTCACCGGCCTGAACCAGCTCGCCGGCGCGGTGCGAACATCGCAAGTCGTCCTGCTCGACAACTCGCTCTCGATGGAAGTCGGCGAAGGCGAAAAATCGAATTTTACAACCGCGCGCGATACCGCAGCGAAAATTGCGAACAACCTTCCGCGCGGCTCCGAAATCGCCGTCGTCGGAATGGCCGGCGCGTTCGATGACGTCGGCGAACCGTCGTCCGATCCCGCCGGCGCGGTTCAAAAAATCCGCGCGCTCAACGGCGGCTTCGGCATGGCGCGATCAGCCGCGTCGCTTGAAACCGCCGCCGGACTTTTCGCGTCGCGGCTGCATCACGCCGATCGCAGCCTCGCGATACTTTCCGACTTTCAAAAAGTGACCTGGGGCGCCGACGACGCGCCGGCCCGCGCCCGCGCGATGGACCTGATTCGTGCGCAGCCGGTTCATCCGCGCATCATTCTTTTTCCGACCGGCGGCAGCGTGAAAGACAACGTCGCTGTCGAAAGCATCGAACTCTCGCGCACGCTCGTCGGCATCAACCAGAAAGTGCAGTTCCGCGCGAACATCAAAAATTACGGCGCGAAAGCCTGGCCCGACCTGCGCGTTTATTTCCGCGTGGACGGCACCGAAAAATCCGCGTCCACCGCGAACCTCTCGCCGAACGGCAGCGCGCAAATCTTGTTTTCGTACTCGTTCGAAAAAGCCGGCTCGCACTTCGTCGAAGTCCGCGCCGATGCCGACGCGCTCAAGGCCGATAACGCCGCGATGGCCAGCATCCCTGTTCTCGACTCGCTGCCCGTCGTGCTCATCAGCGGCGACATGAATCCCGAGCCGCTCCGCGCCGAAACCGCGTTCCTCGAAATCGCGCTTCAACCGTTCACCGCCACGCCTGCCGCAAAGGAAGCCGGATTTTCCGATTTGATTTCCTCGGCCGTCGTCAGCGCCGAAAAATTCTCCGCCGCCGATTTGTCGAAAGTGAAAGTCGCCGTCATCGCGAACGTCGCCCGCCTCCGCGACGAACAAATTTCCGCGCTGCAAAATTTCGTGAAAGACGGCGGCGGCCTGCTCGTTTTTCCCGGCGACAAAACCGAAACGTCGTGGTTCAACTCGCACTTCGCAACCGATGCGAACAGCCTGCTCCCGTGCAAACTCGCCGCGCTGCGCGGTAACGCCGCGAGCGATTCGGCGGCGACTGAAACTGCGCCTTGCATCGTCGTCCAACATTACGACCATCCCGCGCTCGCATTTTTCAACGATCCGAAAAACGGATCGCTCCGCGGCGCACAAATCCGCCAGTGGTACCGCCTCGACCCGGTGCCTGCGCCCGCAAACGCCGCGCCGGTCATCGCCGCGAAACTCGACAACAGCGATCCGTTCCTCGTCGAAAAAAATTACGGCGAGGGCCGCGTCATGCTCTGCTGCACCGCCTGCGATGCCGACTGGGGCAACATGCCGATGAGGCCGTTTTATCTGCCGCTCATGCAGCAGCTCGTTTCGCACCTCGCGTCGAAAGTCTATCCGCCGCGCAACGTCGAAATCGGCCAGCGCATCGGCGCGTTCGTGCCCGCATCGCTCGCCGACAAACGCGCGTTCCTCACCACGCCCGATAACGCTCGCCACGAAATCAAAATCACGAAACAGGAAATTCACGGCATCGTCGAATACGAGGGCACCACGCGCCCCGGCCTCTACTTGCTCGAACTTCCCGACAATACGACGCTGCATTTTGTCGTGCGCCCGCCGCCCGCCGAATCGAATCCCGAACAGCTCACCGAGCAGGAAATGCAAACGCTCGCCCGCGATCTCGGCGGAACCATCGTGAAAAATTGGGAAGAATACGACCGCGCCGAACACGACCGCCGCTTCGGCCGCGAAATCTGGAAAGGCCTCCTCGGCTTCATCCTCGGCCTCTGCTTCACCGAACTCGCCCTCATCCGTTTCGTCACGAGGCGCACACCATGACGGAACTTCGCTTCGCTGGAGATTGGTCGTGGGGCATCGTTTTCGCGATTGCGTTTGCGCTCGCCGCCATCGCGTGGGTCGTTTATGGCCGCGAACTGCGGCTGCGAAAAGGCCTCAGTCCGGCGATGCAGAAAATTCTGCCCGCGTTGCGAAGCGGCGCGATTTTCCTGCTCGTCCTGATGCTCGCGGGCCCGGTGTTGCATCACACGCATCGCATCGGCGAACTCGCGCGTCTCATCGTCGTTGCCGACGCATCGCAAAGCATGAACCTTCGCGATCCCGATCTGGACACTGGCCGGAAACTTCTCATCGCAAAAAAACTCGGCTGGCTCGATCCCGCCGCGCTTGATGATTCCAACGCGCGTGCCGCCGATGCGATGTTGCGTATCGCGGATGTGACGCGGGCATCCTTGCCCGCTGAAAAGGAACGGGCGGAGACGCCCGTTTCACTTTTGATCTCCGACGCGGAATCGGCCCAGAAAATTATTTCGCGCGACGTGACGATTTCGGGCCGCATCAAAACCGAAATTCTCGATCCGGCGGATGCGCTGAAGAAAAATCTCGCGATTGCGAAGCCGAATGAAACGAAGGACGGGCTGACGAAGATCGGGCAGTCGGCGCAGGCCATCGAGCAAATCTTGCGCGCAAATTTTGCGATGCAGGCGTCGGCGACAAACGATCCGCGAATCAAGGCGGCGATTGATCGCTTCAACGGAATCTCGCGATGGCAGCGGATGCAGGAAGAACTTTTCGATGGCGAAAATTCCGTAATGAAGCAGCTCGCCGCGTCGCATGATGTCGAAATCAAGTTGCTGCGTCCCGGCAAAATCGAAAATGTCTGGGCCTCCACGGCGGGCCGTCACGTAGGCAAAAACGAAATGCCGATGGCGTTCAGCGGCGTGGCCGACGGAAAAATTACGGACCTGAATTTTGCGCTGACCGCCGCTGACGATGCGGATCATCCCGAACTTTCAACCGGCGCTGTGACCCGCACGACGGCGATTGTTCTTTTGAGCGATGGCAAACACAACGCGGGCGAATCGCCGGTGCAGCGCTCGAAAATGCTGGGCAGCCGCGGCGTTCATGTCTTCACCATCGGCCTCGGCGGAACCAATCGCGTCGGCGATCTCGCGGTCGCAGGCGTCGTGAATCCGAAATCGGTTTTCGTGAAAGACCGGCTGAAAGGCGCGATTCGTTTGAAAGACGACATGCCGGCGGGCCGCACGTTTACGATGCGAATCACGATCGGGACCGAGACGCTTTGGGAACAGGAACTGACTTCGCAGGGCGTCGGCCTCCGAATGGTTGATTACGATTTTCCCGTCGAAAAACTCGCTGAAAAAATGCAGCGCGATGGCGACAAGACTGTCACGCACGCGACGCTGCCGGTCGAAGCGGTGGTTTCCGTTTCGGACATCGAGGGCGACCGCGAGCCGAAAAATAATTCGATACCGATGCGGTTCAGCGTGTCGCTGCAAAAGCACCGGATGCTGATGATCGAAGGCCGCTCGCGGTGGGACTGGCGCTACATCCGAAACATGTTCGGTCGCGATGAGCAGTGGGATGTGACGAGCGTCATCGCCGACAACGGCGAACTTCCGCGCGGCAAGGCGACGGATTCGATGCCGGACAGCCGCGAGGCGATGTTTGGCTACGACCTGATTTTCCTCGGCGAGGTTTCATCGCGAATGATGCGCTCGAATGAGCTTCAATGGATCGCCGATTTCGTCGGCGACCGCGCGGGCGGTTTGATCATGATGGACGGCCAGCGCAAAGAACTGCGAACATTTCCCGGCACGCCGCTCGGCCCGTTGCTTCCCGTCGAATGGCAGGACGGAGACGCGCCGGAACCGAAATCGCTACAGCTCACAAAGGCCGGAGAGAATTTCGACGCGTTGAATCTGGCATCGTTCACGGCCCGGCAGCAGGCGCGCCTGCCAAAGCTGGATCTGCAAGCGCGGCGGGCGAAGCATTCAGCAAACTCGCCGCTCCGAAATGGATCGCAAATGTCCGCGCACTGCCCGGCGCGGAAGTTCTCGCCGAAGCCGTCACGCCATCGGCGACATTACCGGCGCTGGTTTTCCGTCGCTTCGGCGCGGGGAAAATTTTCTACACGGCGTTCGATGAATCGTGGCGCTGGCGCGTGCCGGAGCCGGAGCAATTTCATCAGCGCTACTGGCGTCAGCTTGCGCTCGCGATCATGGAGCCGCCGTTCGCCGTCCGCGATCCGCGCATTTCGCTCGACACCGATTCGATGACGTATCGCCCCGGCCAGCAGGCCGAAATCCGCGCGCGGCTCCGCGATGAGCACGGCAAGCCTCTTGAGAAGGCCGATGCCTACGCGCTGCTCGCGCACGATGGCCAGGTCGTCGCGTCGGTGCCGCTGGCGGCGGACGAAAATGGCGGCGGACTTTTCCATGCGAAGACAGGCGTGCTCGCGGAAGGCGACTACGAAGTTCGCGTGGCGGTTGACGGCGTTCCCGATTCCGAAATCAAGGCCCGCGCAAATTTCCGCGTCGCGGCGATGGATTCCGGCGAACTGACCGATCTCGGCTGCGACGAGCCGCTGCTGCGCCAGCTTGCCGCGAACGCGAACGGCGCGTATTTTCGCGAGGAAAACCTTGGTGACGTTGTCGCGCAAATCGCGCCGCTGAGCAGCGGCCACATCATCGAAAGCGAAACGGTTTTGTGGCAGAGCTACTGGTGGTTCTCCTTCGTCATCGGCCTGCTGACGGCCGAATGGATTTTGCGGAAACGCGCGGGGTTGCTGTGATGAAATCGGCGATTGAAAATGGTATCGTTCTCTGAATCTTTTCATGGAGAAAATGAACTCATGAGCACAATGACTTTGGACCGAGTGCTGACAGCGGTGGAATCACTCCCGGACGATGAACAGGCGATGTTGGAAGAGCTGCTGCGCAAGCGACGCGTCGAAAAATGGCGTCGCGATACGGCCGCGGAAGGGCGCAAAGCCATCAGGAATTTTCGCGCGGGACGCGTAAAAAGCGCCCCGGTTGAAGACGTGATCGCGAGACTGCACGCCGGAATTTGATCCATGCCCGAACTTTTCACCACGCCGCGTTTCGTCCGCGCATATAGAAGCCTCGCCGGAAAAAATCCGGCGCTTCAATTGCAGATCGATCAGACTTTGCGGCGCATGGCGGCGGACGCGAATGATCCGCGGCTGAAGACGCATCACTTGAGCGGCGAACTCGCGGGATTTCTCGCGTGCTCCGCCGGCTACGATCTTCGAATTGTGTTCTCGAAGCAAAAGAACGAGAAGACTGGCGCGGAAGTCCTGGTGCTGACGAATATCGGAACGCACGATGAGGTTTATTGAGATGAGTCTGATTTTTCCAATCATTGGAAAAATGGGGTGCGGGAACTTCCAATCATTGGGAGTTTGTGGACGGGATTTTTCGCGTCAGATTTTTTCGCGAGGTGAGTCATGCTAGCTCCTGAAATATCGGCGAAGTTAGTGGCGTTCGGCCAGCGGCGGCGGAATCTGCTTTTGCAGCGCGGGGTCTGCGCAGGCGTGGCGACGTGGCTGATCGGGATGGGCGCGGTGGCGTTTCTCGATCGCGTGATGATTCTCGATGACTGGGTTCGCTACGTGCTGAGCGCGGTGGCGTGGGGCGCGGCGGCGTGGGTGCTGTGGCGTACGTGCGCGAAGCCGATGCGGCACGGGCTGGATCCGAAGCGCGTGGCGCTGCTGATCGAGTCGGCGCGGCCGGAATTGCGCGAGGAGCTGATCGCGGCGGTGGAGTTGGCGGATGATAACGCGCCGCCGCAGTGGGATTCGCCGGTGTTTCGCAGGCTGCTTCAGGAGGACGTGGCGCGCCGGATGAGTCCGCTGGAGGTTGATTCGCTGCTGCCGCGTACGCTGGTGATGAAGTGGGTCAAGGTGGCGGGCGCGATTGTCGCAGTGGCGATTTTGTTGCTCGCGATTCCGGGCCTGCATTTTGGGTTGCTGCTGCTGCGCGCGCTCGCGCCGATGGCGAATCTGGAGCGTGTGTCGAATGTGAGGATCGCGATTGTCGAGCCGGAGCGCGGCTATGGAAATGTCGCGGCGAACGATCAGGTTTCGATTGTTGCTGATGTGAGCGCGGAGGAGGCGCTGGATGTTTTTCTGGACACGTATCGCCCTGACGGCGGCGGCGGGCGGGTGAAGATGCAGCGCGTGGGGAAGAGCCGGTACGCGGCGGAAGTTTCGATGCGGAGCGCGCCGGTGAAGTATCGCGTTCGCGCGGCGGACGGCGCGACGAAGAAATTCACGCTGTTTCCGTTTCCGCGGCCGCAGGTGAAGTCGTTCGCGAAGACGTATCATTTTCCGACCTATGCGCGGCACGCCGACACGAACATCGTCGAGGCGACCGGCGATCTCGAAGGACTTCAGGGTTCGACTGTGAAGCTGGTGATCGAGACCGATCAGCCGGTGAGCGAGGGTCAGTTGAATTTTGACATCGCGGAGAAAACGAATTCCTCGACGCTGGAAAAAATCGGTCCGACGAAATTGATGGCGACGGTGCCGATGAGGCAGTCGGGGCTTTACAAAGTGCGACTCGTCGGCGCGGAGACAGGTTTCGAGAACAAGTTCAGTCCGTCGTACGAAATCCGCGTGCTCAATGATCTGCTGCCGACGATCACGCTCGATGAGCCGGCGCATGACGAGGTGATTCAGCCCGACGAGAAGATTGATATGACGGGAACGGCGCGCGATGACGTGGGGATTGATCGCGTTGACCAGTATGTGCAGATCAACGAAGGGCCGTGGCGGCCGATGACGCTGGCGACGAATTTGCAAGGCCGCGACGAAATCATCAAGAAAGAGTGGGACATGTTTGCGATGGGCGTGCGGCAGGGCGACCGCATCGCGACGAAGCTGGTCGCGACGGACTGGAAGGGCAACAAGGGCGAGTCAACAATTCTACGATTGCTGGTCGGTTCGACGGGCGGCGCGGACGAGCAGGAGCGTCATCGCGTCGAGGTCGAGCGCAAGGTTCATGCGGCGCTGGATAAGCTCGCTCAGGAGGCGAAGCAGGTTGCGAAATCTGCCGAACAAACCGCGAATGACATGAACCAGCAGAAGGTGACGCCGAAGGAGGCGATGGAAAAACTCGCGGCGGAATCGCAGAAGACCGCGGAGACGGCGCAGGAGGCGCAGAAGGAAATCAAGGAGGCGCTGCGCGAAATTCCGAAGGGCCAGGATGCGCAGGATCTCGTCAATCTCGGGCGGATGGTCAGCCAGCTTCAGCATACGTCGTATGAGGCGGCGGCCGCGCAGTTGAACCGCAACAAGACGACGGAAAATCAGGACACGGCAAAACAGCAGGTCTGGAAGGCGATGGAAAAATTCCGTGCCGCCGCGTGGCCGGCGGAAAGTGCGGAGCGGTTGCAGGAAAAGCTGCTCGGAGCGAAAGAGGCGGACATCTCCGCGAGCGATTTGCAGCAACTGGCGAAAGAAGAGACCCGCATCAAAGATTCTGCACAAAAAGCGACGGGCGATCAGGAGAAACGTGATCAGGTTGAGCAGCGGCAGGAACTCGCCGAACATCAGATTGCGGCGGTTCAGGACCGGTTGCGTACGCTGGGCGAAGAAGCTCCTGCCGCACGCGGTTGGGAGGCAAAGGCGATTGCGGAAAAGATCGATCACACGGAACGCGAAGCCCATCGCATGATGGACAAGAAACCCGACGATAAACACCTTCAGGATGGCCTGGACAAAATCAATCAGGGCGTCGAGAACGCGCGCAATGAGGCGAACAATCTCGCGAGCAACCTCGCGCGTGAAGCAGAGGAAGCCCGGCGTGAGCTCGCGCGCGCGGCAAAGGATTCATCGGAGCAAATTGAGCGCGCACATCAGCTGGTTCATGAGGCGAAACACGATGGCCAGCCCGCGGACAGCCCCCAGAAGCAGGAGCATGTCGCGAAGGCTGATGATGCGATAAAAGCGACGGCGGCAGAGCTTCGCGACCGCGCGGCGATGGAGGAACTGCGGAACGAATCGGACGCGCCATTTCAGCGTGATCTATCGCAGGCGGCGGCGGCTCTCGATGCCATACGTGAAAAATCGCCGCAGACCGCAAAGCAGGAAAACAGCAATCCGGTGATGGACGTCGCCAAGGCAATGCGAACACTCGAAGCGGGGCACGAAGTCGGGGAAATCGCGAACGATTTGAACCGAACGGCCGCGGCGGAGCGATGGGACAAACCTGAAGCGCGCGAACTTGCTGAACAGGCCCGCGAATTCCGCCAGCTTGCGAATCAGGAACGCGAGGATGCACAGAATGATCTGAATCGCGCGCAGGCGCCGGAGCCGGCGAAACAGGATTTCCAAAACGCGTTCAACAGTGGCGAGGCGCAGCAGACGCGGCAGGAAATGGACAATCGCGCGAACCAGGGCCAGAAGAACGCGCAAATCGCGAAGCCGCTGGCGAAGATGGCGGCGGATACGGTGAAAGCCCGGAAAGAATTGCAGCCGGCGATGCAGGAGGCGCGCGATCAGATAGCGCAGTACGCGCCGGCGCTCGCCGAGCGCATGAAGGCGATGGCGAACAACGAGCAGCGGATGCAGCAAAAGACCGAGGAGCTTGCCAAGCAGACCGAGCCGGCGCACGAGGACACCGCAAACCAACTCGCGCGGCAGCAGGATTTCAACGAGAAGCTGGATGCCCTGAAAAACGATCTTCGTTATGACGCGAATGCGCAGGATCTCGCCAAACAGGACGGTCGCGAGCGTGCGCGCGATGCAGACGACGCGCTGGCAATGTTGCAGAAGCCGCCGGAGGACGCTGAGCACCATCTAGTGAATGCGACTACAGCGACGCAGCCGCAGCCGCGCGCCGAGGAATTGAATCAGGCGCAGCAAAACCAGCAGCAGGTTGCCAATGCGCTGAACCAGCTCGCGCAGCATTACGAGGCGATGGATGCGGGCAAGCCCGAGGATGGGCGCGAAGCGATTCGCGCAGCGGAATCGCCGGAGATGAAGACGGCGCTGGATCAGCAGTACGCGAAGGCTGCGGAACTCGCGGCGATGGAGAACCAGTCGCCGCAGGACGCTCAGGCGGCGTTGCAGGCGGAACTGGCGAAGAATCCGGATATGCGCGCGGCACTGGCGAACATCGCGCGGCAGAACCTCGACAACGCGGCGCAAAATTTGCAGCGCGCGGTCGCGGCGGAAAAAGACATCAATCAAAATGTAAATCAGGTTGCGCAGAACCAAAAAGAGAACAAGCCGGAAGCCGCACAGGCGTCGCAGCAACTCGCGAACGAGGCGCGCAAGCAGGAAAATGTGGAAGGGGCGACGGATCAGATCGGGAAGAACATCGAGGTCGCGGGCCGGGAAGAGGCGGCGATGGGCAGCGACACAGGGCAGGCGTTCGAACAGATCGGCCAGCGTACGGAAGGAACGGCAAACAAGGAAATGAATCAGGCGGCCAAGCAGATCGCAGGGCAGCCGCAAGCCGCACAGTCAACGCCGGCGGTGCAGAATGCGCAGGACTCCGCGCAGAAGCGGCTCGATGAGTTGAATAATGCGCTGGCGCAGATGCCGCCCGCCGCGCCGGATCAGGCCGACAATCAGGATGCGGCGCAGGCGGCCGCGCAGTGGATGGCGCGATCACTGGATGAACTGATGCACGGGCAGGAGGCGGAGAAGGCTCAGGCTCTACAGCAGGCGCAGCAGGCGCAGGCGCACGAACTGGCGATGGCCCGCGAGGAGAACCGGCGGTTCGGACTCGTGCCCCATGAGCCGGTCGGTGCGATCACGGTGGCCGCGGCGCAGCCTCTTGTTGATGCGAATGGCGTGCCGGTGGCGGGCAAGGACTGGGGAAATCTGCCGAAGCAGATGGCGCGCGATTTGATGAACAGCGAGCACGATGGAGTGGCCGAGGAATATCGCGGCCAAGTTGACGCATATTTCAAGGCGGTCACGGCGCGGGCGAAGGCGAAGAAATGATTACCAGCGGTCAGCAATCAGCAGTCAGAGGTCAGAGGGGCGTCATTTGTCATCTGTCTTTTGCTCTTTGTTTTTTGTTCGCGGCACTTCCCCCGGTGTTCGCGGCGAACGCGCAGGGCGTGACGAACGACAAGGTGGACGAGGCGATGAAGCGCGGGGTCGAATATCTGCTGACGAAGCAGAAGCCGACCGGCGAGATCAGCGACGACCGCTAAAGCACGGCGATGACGGCGCTTTCGATCATGGCCATCAGCGCGACCGGCCACACGCCGATGGAGAAATCGCGCGAGGGCGAGGCGCTGAAGAAGGCGCTGGAATTCGTGCTGCGCGATGACCGCGTGGAAAAGGGTTATTTCGGCGAGCGCGACCATTCGCGGATGTACGGCCATGGGATCATTTCGCTGATGCTTGCGGAGATGGTCGGCATGGGCGTGGACAAAGACCAGGATATCCGTCTGCGCGAGCGGCTGACGAAGGCGATGGAGCTGATGTACTGGTCGCAGGAGCGGAAGCGGCCGACGGACAAGGACCAGTATGGCGGCTGGCGTTACCAGCCGAAGGATCCCGACTCGGATCTCTCGATCACGATCTGGCAGGTGATGGCGCTGCGGGCGGCAAAGAATGCGGGCATGGACGTGCCGAAAAGCGTCATCGAAAGAGCGGTGACCTACATCAAGCGCTGCTACAAATCGGAGCGCGACGAAAACGGGAAGCCGAAGAACCTGAAGAGCGCGTGCGGCTACCAGCCCTACAACGAACCCCACTTCGCCTCCGCCGCAGCCGGCCTGCGCGCACTGCAGGTTTGCGGCGAATACGAGGCGCTGGAGACGAAAGGGTCCGCCGATTGGCTCAAGGAACACCGCGCGAAATATGACGACAGATTTTTCTATTATGGCGCGTACTATTTTTCGCAGGCGATGTATCAACAGGGCGGCGACTACGCCAGCGGCGCGCGGCTGTGGCTGGAAAATCTCTTCCTCGAAAAACAAAAGCCGGACGGCTCGTGGCATTCGGACGACGGCCAGGAACGCGAGGCCGGCTCCGTCTATTCCACCTCGATGGCGCTGCTGAGCCTCGCGGTCAAATGCCACTTCCTCCCGCTCTTCGAACGCTGAGCCGGACACCGATCCGGCCAAGGTTTGTGAGGGCGGCCGGCCACGATGGCTTTCCAATGATTGGAAAAAACCGCGCCGGCCATTTCCAATCATTGGAAAAACCGCCGGTGTTTTCCTCCAATCATTGGAAGAAATTTCCAATCATTGGAAACCACGGGGCGCGGGCGGCGTCGCGACCGGGATTGCAGTTGACCGCGCCATACACTTTACCTAGTGTGCCGCACCGTTCGCCGCCGTCCCGCTCAACTCCGACGGGGGCTTTTTTTTGCGGCACAATTGAGGAACTCCGAATGGCAAATACAGTGTTGATTGGCGCGCAGTGGGGCGACGAAGGCAAGGGCAAGATCATCGACGTGCTCACCGAGGAAACCGACTGGGTCGTCCGCTACCAGGGCGGCAACAACGCGGGCCACACCGTCGAGATCGGCTCGGAGAAATATGTCCTCCACCTGATTCCGTCCGGCATGATGCACGACGGGAAAAAGAACGTGATCGGCAACGGCATGGTGATTGACCCGGTCGCGTTGGTGAAGGAATTGCAGGGCCTCGAAGCGCGCGGATGCAACGCGGCGGGAAGATTTTTCATCAGCGATCGCGCGCACATGGTGCTGCCGTTCCACAAGCTGCTCGATGAATGCCGCGAGTCGAAACCGACCGAGGGTGAAAAAATCGGGACGACGAAACGCGGCATCGGGCCGACCTACGGCGACAAGGCCGCGCGCGTCGGCTTGCGCATGGGTGACCTGCTCGATCCGCTTTTCCCGCAGCTTCTGAAAAAGCGTGTCGAGGAATCGAACCGCGTTCTGGCCGCGCTCGGCGCGCCGCAGGTGGATGGCGAGAAACTGCTGGTCGAATATTCCGCGGCCGCGAAGGTCCTCGCGCCGTACATCACCGACGTTCTGCCGTTGCTCTACGGCGCGACGCAGCGGAAAGAAAAAATTCTTTTCGAAGGCGCGCAAGGAACGCTGCTCGACATTGATTTCGGGACCTATCCGTTCGTCACCTCATCGAGCACGACCGCCGGTGGCGCCTGCACCGGAACCGGCGTTCCGCCGCACCGGATTGACCGCGTCATCGGCGTGGTGAAGGCCTACGCGACGCGCGTCGGCGAAGGCCCGTTCACCACCGAACTCAAGGACGAGATGGGCGAGCGGATTCGCAAGGCCGGGAATGAGTACGGCGCGACGACGGGCCGCCCGCGCCGCTGCGGCTGGTTCGACGCGGTCGTGGCGCACTATGCGAAAATGATCAACGGCATTGATTACTGGGCCATGACGAAGCTCGACGTGCTCGACGACGTGGAGACGATCCGGATTTGCGTCGCGTACGAATGCGATGGCAAGCGCTACGAATCCGTGCCCGCGAACGTCAGGATTTTGGAGCGCTGCAAACCGGTTTATGAAGACGTTCCCGGATGGCGGGCGCCGACTAAGAACGCGACGAAGTTTGCCGATCTGCCGACGCTGGCGCAGTCCTACGTGCGGAAGCTCGCGAAAATCACCGGCGTGCCGGTGGGCATTTTGTCCGTCGGCCCGAAGCGCGCGAGCACGATGCGATTTGACCAGAAGCCCGGCGAGCTGATCACCGGCTGAAGAATGAGCGAGGGAAAGCCAGAGATTCCGCAACACGTCGCCATCATCATGGACGGCAACGGGCGATGGGCGAAGAAGCGCGGACTGCCGCGGATTCGCGGCCATCAAGTCGGCGCGGATTCCGTCAAAGCCGTGCTTCAGGCGTGCCGCAAGTCAGGCGTAAAATATCTGACGCTTTATGCGTTCAGCACCGAAAACTGGATCCGCCCGAAGGCGGAAGTGCTGGGGTTGATGTCGCTGCTGAGCAAATTTCTCCGCGACCAGTCGCACGAATTGCACGATAACAAGACGCGGCTGCGCGTCATCGGGCATATTGACGATCTGCCTGCCGCGGTCCGCCGCGAGCTGCTGAATTGCGTCGCGGAGACCGCGCACTACACCGAGGGCACGCTGACGCTCGCGCTGAGCTACGGCGGTCGTGTCGAAATCACAGACGCCGTGCGCGCGATTGCGGAAAAAGTTAAACGCGGCGAATTGAAGCCGGACGAAATCACCGACAAGACAATTTCGCAGCATTTGTACGCGCCGGACATTCCCGATCCGGACTTCTTGATCCGGACGAGCGGCGAGCAGCGAATCAGCAATTTTCTTTTGTGGCAGTTGTCGTACGCGGAATTTTACTTCACGGAAACTTTCTGGCCGGATTTCCGCGAGAAGGAATTTCTCGAAGCCATCGAAGTGTACAAGAACCGTCATCGCAGATTCGGGGACATCAAATAATGGCGCTGAAGCAGCGACTCGTCAGCGGTGTTCTTCTCGGCGGCGGCGCGCTGGCCGGCACGATCTTTCTGCCGCCGTTTTTTGTGCCGATCATCCTGGTGTCCACGACCGCGCTGGTGGTGTTCGAATTCTATTCGCTGCTGGATGCCGGCAAAATTCCGCACTTCAAGGTCGTCGGCACGATTTCAAGTCTCGGCCTCGTGTTGGGAACATGGCTGGCGCTCTCCGGCAAGATCCCCTTTGGACGCGAACTGGAGACGATGCTTCTCTTCGCAATCTTCGCGGTGTGTTTCCTGCGGCAGCTCTTTTATGTCGGAAAGGAAAGCGCGTGGCCAACCACGGCGGGCACGCTGCTCGGAATCGTCTATGGCGGCTTCCTCATGAATTTCATGATGAAGATCCTGGCGGACCCGCAGTGGTCGCACGCGCAGGGCCGCTATCTGTTTTTGCTGCTGATCGTGGTCGTGAAGATGACCGACATCGGCGCGTTTTTCACCGGCAGCTATCTGGGCCGTCACAAACTCATCCCGCGAATTTCGCCGGCAAAAACGTGGGAGGGGTGCGTCGGTGGGATCGTCGCGGGCATCGCGGGCGGTCTCGTTTTTTCCCATTTCTATTCGATTCGCGAGGGTGTCCATGCGTTCGGGCCTCGGGCGCTGGTGATCATTGGATTCCTCCTCGCCATCGCCGGGATTCTGGGCGACCTGATTGAATCGCTGTTCAAGCGGGCGGCGGGCGTGAAGGATTCCGGCACGATGATTCTCGGCATGGGCGGCATCCTCGATGTGCTCGACAGTTTGCTCTTCGCCGCGCCGGTGCTGTACATTGCGGCCCGCATCATTGGTTGACAGGCTGGAAGAATGGAGTAATCGATCGTTCATGTGGGCACACATTTTAACAGGCATCTACACCGTCTTCCTCATCGCGCTTTTTTTCGGCGTCACCGTTTTCATACATGAACTCGGCCATTTTCTTGTGGCGCGACGGATGGGCATGGTGGTGGATAAATTCTCGATCGGTCTGGGCCCGGCGATATTCAAGCGCAAGATCAACGGCGTCGTGTATCAGATCGCGGCGATTCCCTTTGGCGGTTTTGTACACCTGCCGCAACTGGACATTTCGCTGGAGAGCGGGAGCCTCGCCGGGGAAAGGAAGGCGGATTTTCCGCGGATCGCGCCGTGGAAGAAAATCCCGGTTCTGCTGGCGGGCGTGACCGGCAACATGATCCTGGCCTACCTGCTGGCATGGGTCGTTTTTGTGGCCGGTAAGCCTGCGCAGCCCGAGGAAGTCAACTCGATCATCGGATATGTCGAAACCAACAGCACCGCCTACGCCGCCGGGATACGGCCCGGAGATGAAATCCTCTCCATTGACGGAAGGCGCGTCCATGACTGGATGGAAATTCGTTTTGACAGTTCTCTCGAATCGCAGATCACCGTGAACGTCCGCTCGCCGTCCGGCGTGCGCGATGTGAAGCTATCGACGGAAGAGACCGGCCTGGGTTTTTCCGCGGTGCCCGGAATGTCTCCGATGACGTTCCGTTCGGTGCTCTTTGTGGAAAAAGGCTCGCCGGCGGACAAAGCCGGAATGAAACCCGGCGACATGATCGTCGAGGCTGATGACGTGCGCCTGCTCAGTTGGGGCCAACTTCTTGACATCGTCGCGTCACACACGGACCGACCCTTGGCGTTGAAGATTGAGCGCGGCGGCCGCGAGATCGCGATGACGATGACGCCGCGATTTGACGAGAAGGTGAAACGCGCCCGCGTCGGCATCACCTGGAATTATGAATATGCCGACCGCAGCATGATCACGCACCCGAAGCCAGCGGCGCAGATCGCGTATTATTCCGGGACGATTTTCCGGTTTCTTAAGGCGCTTGTGACGCCCAAGCAGTCGGGTCGGGCGGCGCAGGGCGTCGGCGGTCCCATTTCTGTTTTCTGGGTTTTCTGGATGCAGATTCAGACGGGCTTCATGACTGCGCTCGCGTTTGCGGTGTTCTTCAACGTGAACCTTGCGGTCTTCAACCTGCTTCCGTACCCGATTCTCGATGGCGGACACGTCCTGCTGGCGTTGTTCGAGTGCATCCGCGGGCGCGCGGCCAATTATCGCTGGGTCTCGGCGATCTGGAATTTCGCAGCATGCCTGCTGATTGCGCTGGTGCTGTTCCTGACGTTCCGCGATGTGCGGATGATTCATCGCGTGATGGCGCCCGAGCCGATGGCCGCGACCAACGCGCCAGCCGCACCCACGCCTGCGGCCCCGTGACATGCCACGCGATTTTGCAGCGATGGGCCGCGATCCGGCGCAGGCGCCGCGCGGAATTTTTGTTCCGCGCTGGGTGCTCGTCGCATCGTTGATTTTTCTCGCCTCGCTTTTCAGCTACATCGCGTTCGCGCCGCCGAGTTGGACGATCCAGCGGCTTGAATCGCCGGACGGCGCGCGAACGGCCGTACTTTCGCGGACGCAATTTGGCCGGCAGCATTTCGCGATCAAGGTCAAAGACGGTCTCGCATGGCGCACGGTTTTCGTCTCGCCGCCGATCACGAACAGCTTTCGCGAAGACCTCGGCGAACGGCTTTCCTGGAGCAGCAATTCAGCCACGCTCTTTTTCAACGTCCGCGGCCGGACGGTCTGGCAGCGGGAATTCTGAGCGCAGTTTCCAATGATTGGAAATTGAGGCGGCGGTGGGTTCCAATGATTGGAATTTACGCGGGACGGGGCGCTGCGAAAAAAATGAGTGTAAATTTGCGCGCGATTCGTGGAGAAATTCCCCGCGGAAATTTTCGGGAAGGAAACATGAGCAACATCACGGTGCGGCAGTTTTATGAGGCGGGCCAGGAAGAGTTGGGCCTTTCGATCGAGACGGGCGGGGAGAATCTCGACCGCAAAATCACAGAGACGGCGCTGAACCGGCCGGGCCTGGCGCTGGCGGGATTCTTTGAATATTTTGCGGAGAAGCGCATCCAGGTGCTCGGTCTGGCGGAGTGGACCTATACGAAACGGCTGCCGGAAAACGAGCGGATGGACCGGATGCGCGCCCTGTTTGCGTGCCGGTTCCCGGCACTGATTCTGACGCGCAGCCGGCATGTGCTGCCGGAGATGAGCCGTATGGCCGCGGAATTTGGCGTGCCGATTCTGCGTTCGTCCATGATCACCGGCCAGTTCATGAACAAGGCCACCGTCCTGATCGAAAACCTCATCGCGCCGCGCACCCGCGTCCATGCGACGACCGTGGACATCATGGGCATCGGCGTGATGATCGAGGGGCAGCCGGGCATCGGCAAGAGCGAAACCGCGCTGGCGCTGATCGAGCGGGGGCACAGCCTCGTGGCCGACGACATCACGGTGTTGCACCGTGCCGGACCGGCTGATATACAGGCCAGTTCTGTTGAAATCACACGGTTTCACATGGAGATCCGCGGGCTGGGAATCATTCATATCCCGAGCCTGTTCGGAGTCGCTGCCATGAGACCGTCGGTGCGGCTGGACCTGATCGCGCGACTGGAACGGCCCAATCCGCAGATGGAAGAAGACCGGTCGGGCCTGACGCCCGAAACGCGCGACGTGCTGGGCGTGAAAGTGCCGATCGTCACATTACCCGTGGCGGCCGGTCGCGATCTGGCGCATGTGATCGAAGTTGCGGCGTTGAACCAGCGGTTAAAGAACCTCGGTCATGATGCTGCAAAAGAATTGGATGAAAAAATGATCGCGGTGTTGAGTCGTAAACGGGGACAGGGATGAGCGAGACTTTTCAGGGTTCCGCGAACGCCGTCAAAACGGTGGAGCGGAACTTTACAATCAAGAACAAGTTTGGGATCCACGCGCGACCTGCGGCCCTTTTTGTGAAGACGGTCAATCAGTTCAAAAGCGACATTACCGTCAGCAAAGACGGCAACGCCGCCGCCGGCAAGAGCATCATGGGGCTTCTGACGCTCGAAGGCTACCAGGGCGCGGACATCACCGTGACGGCGACAGGCTGCGATGCCGACGCCGCGCTCGATGCGATCGGCAAACTCATTGACAGCAAATTTTTTGAGGACTGAAAAGAATGACCGGTGGCCAGACCATCAGCGCGAATGAAATCACCATGCAGGGCATCGGCGTCACCACCGGCGTTGCCATCGGCCCCGTCTTTGTGCTGCTGGCCGAGGATGAACGCCCCGCCGAGCGCGATATTTCAGAGCCGGAAGTCTATCGCGAAATTGCTCGTTTCGAAGAGGCGCTCATCGCGACGCGAAAACAACTGCACGAAATCCAGCGGCAGGTCAGCCAGAAGATCGGCGAGGAAAGTGCCAGCATCTTCGATGCGCATTTGCTCGTCGTTGATGACCGTGCGCTCGTCGAGGAAGTCATCCGCGGGCTCGGCTCTCAGCGGAAAAATGCCGAGACGGTCCTTCGCGTCGTGGCCGACCGCTACGCGCAGGCGCTGGCGAGCGTCGAGGACGATTATCTGCGCGAGCGCGCCGCCGATGTCCGCGATGTCACGCGCCGCATTCTTCGCAATCTCTCCGGTCATAAGACCGGCGAGACGATTTCCACGTTGAGCCAGCCTTCCATCCTCATCGCCCGCGATCTGGCGCCGTCGGACACCGCCATGCTCAGCCGCGAGAAGATCGTCGGCTTCGCGACGGACCTCGGCAGCCCGACTTCGCACACCGCCATCATGGCGCGTGCGCTTGGCATTCCCGCCGTCGTCGGCCTGCACGATGTTAGCGCCCGTGTCCGCAAGGGCGACACGGTGATGCTCGACGGCAGCCGCGGCACACTGCTGATCAACCCGACCAAGGAGCACTGCGAGCAGTTCGGCCGCGCCGAAGCCACGCGCGCGACCATCCGCACGGAACTGACCTCGCTGCGCAACGCGCCCGCGGAGACGCGCGACGGCTACAACGTCATCCTTTCGGCGAACATCGAATCGTCTGGCGACATCCCGCATGTGCTGGAGCACGGCGCAAACGGAGTAGGCCTGTTTCGCACAGAATATCTTTATCTTTCGCGCAATCTCCTGCCGACCGAGAACGACCAGGCGGAAATCTACGCAGAAGTCGCGGCCAAGCTCAGCCCCGCGCAAGTCATCATCCGCACGCTCGACCTCGGCGGTGACAAATTCGTTTCGCAGATCAAGACGCCGGCGGAACTGAACCCGTTCATGGGCTGGCGCGCGATCCGCTTCTGCCTCGCCCAGCCGGATATTTTCAAGGCACAACTGCGCGCAATTCTCCGTGCCAGCGTGAACCTGAACATCAAGATCATGTATCCGATGATCAGCAACCTCGACGAGGTGCTCCGGGCCAACGCGATGCTCGACGAATGCAAGATGGAACTGCGCGGATCGGGCATTCCGTTCAACGACGGAATCGAAGTCGGCGTCATGATCGAGGTTCCATCCGCCGCGCTCACGGCCAATCTCATCGCGCCGCATGTCAGTTTCTTCAGCATCGGCACGAATGATCTCGTCCAGTACACGCTGGCGGTTGACCGCGTGAACGAGCGCATCGCCTATCTTTACGAGCCGACGCATCCGGCGATCCTCAAGCTCATCAAGAACACCATCGACATCGGCCACGAGCACGGCATCTGGACCGGCATCTGCGGCGAAATGGCGGCCAATCCGATCATGGCCCCGCTGCTCATCGGCCTCGGCGTGGACGAACTCAGCGTCAGCCCGCCGGCCGTGCCTGCGGTCAAGGATGTCATCCGCAAGGTGACTTTTGCGCGCGCCGAACGGCTCGCCGCCATCGCCATCGCATCCGAAAACGGAGCGACCGTCATGGAACTCTGCCGCGAGACGGTCAGGGAAATCGCGCCGGAAGTTCTTGAACTTGTCGGCTGAAATCAGGATGCTGCCGCGCTTTTTTGAAAGGAAACGAACATGAGCATTGCCAATTACGTCTTCACATCCGAGTCCGTCGGCGAAGGTCATCCCGACAAAGTTTGCGACCGCATTTCCGACGCCATCCTCGACGCCTGCCTGACGGTGGACCGCAACAGCCGCGTCGCCTGCGAAACCTACGCGAAGTCCAATGTCGTCGTCGTCGGCGGCGAAATCACCGTCCCGAAAATCTCGCCCAAGCCGATTGACAGCGTCATCAACGTGGCGAAGACCGTCCGCGACGCCATCCGCGACATCGGTTACACCCACGACGACGACGTCTTCCACGCCGACAAAGTTTTCATCGTCAACCTCCTCACCACGCAGTCGCCCGACATTTCGCAGGGCGTTGATGCGAAAAAGGCGAAGGGCAAGAAGACCGCGGAACAGGGAGCCGGCGATCAGGGCCTGATGTTCGGTTACGCCTGCGATGAAACGCCGGAACTGATGCCCGCGCCGGTCATGTTCGCCCACCGCCTCGGCCGCGAACTAACCCGCATCCGCAAGACCGGCACCGTCGCGTGGCTGCGCCCCGACGCCAAGAGCCAGGTCTCCGTCGCCTACGAAAACGGCAAGCCAGTCGCCATCTTGAACGCCGTCATTTCGACGCAGCACGCCGCCGATGTCGAACACGCCGAAATCGAAAAATTCTGCATCGAAAACGTCATCAAAAAAGTTCTCCCGAAGAAACTGCTCACGGAGAAAACCGAATATCTCATCAACCCGACCGGCCGCTTCGTCGTCGGAGGTCCCGCCGGCGACACCGGCCTGACCGGCCGCAAAATCATCGTCGATTCCTACGGCGGAATGGGCCGTCACGGCGGCGGCGCGTTCTCCGGAAAAGACCCGAGCAAAGTTGATCGCAGCGCCGCCTACATGGGCCGCTACATCGCCAAAAACATCGTCGCCGCCGGCCTCGCCAGCCGCGTCGAAGTTCAGGTCGCCTACGCCATCGGCCATCCGCTGCCCGTCAGCGTCTTCGTCGATTCCTTCGGAACCGGCATCGTCAGCGATGACAAACTTGCGAAGGCCGTGCAAAAAGTTTTCGGACTGAAGCCGGCGGAAATCATCGAGCAGCTCGACCTCAAGCGCCCGATTTATCAGGCGACATCGTCGTACGGTCATTTCGGCCGCAACACCCAGCTCGACAAATTCACCTGGGAACGCACCGACAAAGTCGAAGCGCTCAAGAAAGCCGTCTGACGCGGATCCCGCGGCGGCTTCGCGCCGCCGCGAAATTTTCCGCTTCGAAACTTCCAATGATTGGAAATGACCGCCCCCGGTCTTCTCCAATCACTGGAAACTTTCCAAGAAGACCATCGCCGAAATTTTCCAATGATTGGAAAACACGACCGCCGCAGCCATCTCGCGGCGGGCGCGTTTGTCTAAAATCGGCCACTGGCTGATTTGATAAGACAGGAGTCACCCGCGTTTGCATCATGTGCGCCGTTTCAAAAATGGAGATGCAGACATGAGCAAAATCGGAATCGGAATCAACCTGGAGTTCGTGAGGCACGAGGACAAACCGTTCGAGTGGGCCGTCAAAAAGGCCGCGGAGCTTGGCTACGAATACGTCGAGCCGATGCTGCACCTGGGCCGCGAACTGCTCAGCGAAGCCGGCTATTTCCACAGCGTCTCGATGTTCGATGATCCGCTTCGCGTGAAGCGCGCGTGCGATGCCGCGGGCGTGAAATTGTCGGGATTCTCCGCGCACACGCCGCTGTGCAAGCCGGAAATCAGCACCGAATATTTGAAGCAGGCGATCCGCTTTGCCGCCGAGTGCGGCGCGCCGGTCGTCAACACCGACGAGGGGCCGAAACCGAAATGGACCACCGTCGAGGAAGATCACGTTTTGATGCGATACGTTTTGCAGGAAGCTGCGAATGTTGCCGAGCCGCGCGGCATCGCCATCGGGATCGAGCCGCATCAGCAATACAGCCAAACGCCCGCGGGGCTTGATCGCATTTGCGGCCTGGTCAAATCGCGCGCCATCGGCGTCAACTTCGACACGGGCAACAGTTATCTCGCCGGCGAAGACCCGATCAAATGGTTGAAACACGTGAAGAGCCGGCTCGTTCATCTGCACGCGAAAGACATTTCGATCCAGCAGTCGAGCGCCGAGCGCGGCAAGGTCACTGGCACGCCGGTCGGCTGCGCCTGCGGCGAAGGCGTGATTGATTGGGCGAAGGTCATCGCGGTCTGCAAGACGTGTCCGCGCGACATCGTTTTCAGCGTCGAGTGTGGAACTGTGCCGCAAGCGGCGAAGAGTATTGAGCACCTGAGAAAAATTCTCGGAAAGTAAAAATGATGACGCGAATGATTTTCGCTTCGCTTGCCGCGCTGGCCGCGACGGCGGGCGCACAAAGCGATCTGCTGACTTTGCAAAGCGGCGAACGGATCGTCGCGCGCTACGAGCAAAAAGCGGCGCCGATGAAGCCGTACGTGAAAGAACTTTTTTCACCGTCCGGCGTGAACGTCACCGTGGATTCGCCGCCGGATCATTTCCATCATCACGGGCTGATGTTCGCCATCGGCGCGGGCGATGTGGATTTCTGGACGGAAAAACCATTCGAAAAAAATGGAAGGGAAGTTCCGCGCGCGGGCAGCGCGAAAATCTCCGCGAAGAAAATTTCACAAACGCTCGATTGGAATGGGCCAAACGGGACACCACTGATTGTCGAAAATCGCGAAGTCCATTTGCAATCCGCGCAGCCCGGCGGGCCGAATATTCTGACGTGGCGCACAAGACTGGAACCGGCGGGAAAAGAATCGGTGAAGTTGTGGGGCCGGCATTATTTCGGAATCGGAATGCGCTTTCCCGCCGACATGGACGCGAAGGCGAAATTCATTTTGCCCGCCGGATCCTCGACCGGCCGCGTCGTCCGAAGCGATGAAACACTTCGCGCAGCGGACTGGTGCGCCGCGACTGGCGAAATCGACGGCAAGCCGGTGACGGTGGCGATGTGGGATGCGCCGCAAAATCCGCGCCGCGCGGTCTGGTTCACGATGACGAAACCGTTTTCGTATTTGTCGGCAACGCTGAATCTCGAAACCGAACCGCTCGATTTGAAGCCCGGCGAGACATTACCGCTGCGCTACGGCGTCGCCGTTTTCGACGGTACCGCCGATGCCGCGCAAATTGAAAAAGCCCGCGCCTCGTGGCTCGCGGCGGAAGGAATTTCAAAAGCGAAGGAGACCGAAAAATGAAAACCGAAAATATTTCAGCAGGATTATCGCGCCGCGATTTCATCCAGAAATCCGCGCTCGTCGCCGCGGCCGTTGCCGCGCCGTACGTGAACACGAAGGGCCAGGTCGTCGGAGCGAACAGCAAAATCGGCGTTGGCTTCATCGGCTGTGGCGGGCGGGCGGGCGCGCATTTCGGAATGGTCAAACGCATACGCGATGATTTGAAAGAAGGCGTGGATATCGTCGCCGTCGCCGACGTTTATCGGCCTCGGATGGAGCAGAAGAAAAAGCAGTTCAATGTTCCGAACGGCTACATGGACCACCGCGAACTGCTCGCAAACAAGGACGTTGATCTGGTCTGCATCGCGACGCCGGATCATAACCACGGCTACAGCGCGATTGATGCGATTCAGGCCGGCAAGGACGTTTATTGCGAGAAGCCCGTCACGCACTGGCGGCAATTCGAGCTGACGAAAAAACTAGCGGAAGTCGTCGCGAAATCCGATCGCGTTTTCCAACTCGGCACGCAGGCGATGAGCGATGGCGCGTGGCATCAGATGAAAAAGCTCGTGAAGGACGGGCTCATCGGCCAGCCGCTTTTCGGCGAGACCGGATTCTTCCGCACCGGCGACTGGGGAGAACGCGGCATGCACATTGACGATCCGAACGCGAAGCCCGGCCCCGATCTGAACTGGGACGCGTTTCTCGGCGACGCGCCGAAAGTGCCGTACAGTGTGGACCGCCATTTCCGCTGGCGGTTGTTCCGCGACTACGCGGGCGGCCCCGTCACCGATTTGTATCCACACTGCCTCACGCAGGTCGTGGACATCCTTGGCGTCGGATTCCCCAGCGAGGTCGTTGGCCTCGGCAGCGTCAGCCGCTATCCCTACGAACTGCGCGACGTGCCCGACACGTTCAGCCTCGTCGCGCAATTTCCGGGCGGCGTCACGATCAGCGTCATCGGCACGCAGGCAAATGATTTCGAAGGCACCGATCCGCGCGGCGCGGGCCAGCGCCAGCCGATCATCCGCGGATGGGACGGTTCGCTCACGATCCTGCAAAACAAGCAGATCGTCTTCACGCCGACGAACACCGCGAAGGAAAAGCAGCGGCAACTTTTCCCGATTGAGCACGGCGAGGACAACGTCGAGCACTGGCGGAATCTTCTCGAATGCTGCCGCAAGCGCAGCAAGGAAACGTGGAGCCCGATGGACCTCGCGTTCCGTACGCAGACGATCCTGCAGATGGCCGTCAAATCCGCGAACGAAGGTCGCACCGCGAAATTCGACAAAGAAAAAATGACGATCGTCTGACCGGCGAAACGGCTCCGTTTTTTGCCAATGATTGGAAATTTTCGATCCCGGACTTTGCCAATGATTGGAAGTTTTCGTGATCGCGCCGCAGCCGCGTCTTGTCCGGTGCGGAGCGTTGCCGTAGGTTTGCGCTGATGAGCACGACAACGACAATTGATCTGGCCGCGGAAATTCGGCGGCTGGCGGCGTCGAAAAACGCGGTCATTCTTGCGCACAATTACGAACGGCCCGATGTGCAGGACGTGGCCGATTTTGTTGGCGATTCACTCGGGCTTTCGCAGCAGGCGGCGAAGACGGATGCGAAAATTATCGTTTTCTGCGGCGTGCATTTCATGGCCGAGACGGCTTCGATCCTCGCGCCGGACAAAAAAGTTTTGATTCCCGATTTGAATGCCGGTTGCTCGCTCGCCGCGACGATCACGGCGGAAGATTTGCGGAAGTGGAAAGCCGAACATCCTGGCGCGGTCGTCGTCAGCTACGTGAACACGACCGCCGAGGTGAAGGCCGAAACCGATTATTGCTGCACGTCGTCGAACGCGGTCAAAGTCATCGAGGCGATTCCGGCGGAGAAAGAAATTTTGTTCTGCCCCGACATGTTTCTCGGCGCGTACGTCAAAAAAATGACTGGCCGGAAAAACATCCGCGTCTGGGCCGGCGAATGCCACGTCCACGCCGGCATTCGGCCCGCCGACATCGAAGCCAAACGCGCTGAACATCCCGCTGCGGACTTCCTGATTCATCCCGAATGCGGCTGCGTTTCATCGCTGCTGTACATCAAAGGCGAACAGTCCGGACAGCAGACGTGCATGACAGACGCGAAGGTGCTTTCGACCGAAGGCATGATGAACTACGCGAAGAACGCGCCGGCGAAGGAATTCATCATCGCGACCGAAACGGGAATTTTGCACCGCATGAAGAAATTCAATCCCGCGAAGAATTTTTTCCCCGTCAGCGAACACGCCGTCTGCCAGTTCATGAAACTCATCACGCTCCAGAAAGTTTTCAACGCCCTCGAACGCGAACAATTCGAAGTCAAAGTCCCCGCCGCCATCGGCGACAAAGCCCGCCTCTCGATCGAGCGGATGATCGCGATTGTGTGAGGTTTTCCGCGATGAACAGTTCGTATGAAGTGTTGGAGGATGAAGCCGCTCAGGTCGCAAAAACTACTCGACTGAAGGCCGCCAGCGACTGCCAGCTCTTAGAAGAAATTCTCTCTCTAATTGCAGACGGATTCGAGGTTGCACCGGAAGTTGCGCGTTCCGATGAAATAGATGCAAAAATGGCGCTATATAGCCATAATCTCGGCACTCTCCGATGCTGTTTTCTGCTTTCCCTGCAAGGATACTACACTCAATCCATGTCTCTGCTTCGGTGTGTGTATGAGAACTGGATTGCCGACAAATTCATATCTTCTTTTCCTGCGAAGTCCGCGAAATGGATGGATGCGACATCACGTCCACCATCTCATCAAGAAATGCTTGATCGCATTGATCGGCGAGTGATGTCTGATGAAACGAAGCGGCAGGCCAAGGAGTGGTACGGACTGTTGTGTAAATTTGCACATACAGATCCTCTCAACCTTATTCATTTGATGGGCTCTGACGGGGCCTATTTCGGCGCGACGTACAAGCCCGAATTGTTCGCCAGCAATACCTATGCAGCGTCTAGCTTTGGCGTCTTTGTTTTGTGCGATTTGGCAGCATGGATTCCTGTAGACCATTCATGGCAACCGCGCTGCCGTAATTGCATCGAGAAGGTCATGTCCTTGATTGATCGTGAAAATGGAACAGCCGCATCTAAATAGTTTCTCCGTGTCTCCGTGGTAAGATCTGAAATGAAACTCACTCACACTCTCTCAGTCTTTGGATTCACTTTTCTCGCGTTATCGTTTCCCGCTGAAGCGCAGCAGTCAGACGACGCCGTTCCGTGGGGCATCGCGTCGTCGTCGAGTTCGCGAAAAAATATTTCCGAGTGGTATCCGAAAATGTCGGAAGCCGGCATTGCGTGGGTACGGATGTCGCCGCACTGGGGTGCCGTCGAGCCGGCGAAAGGCGAATGGAAGTGGGACTCTTTCGATGAGGTCATGAAGACGGCCGACGAGAATCACCTGCAAGTCAGCGCGGTGATGATGGGCTCGCATCCGTGGACGAAGAATCCGAGTCACACGTTTCCGATGGCTCATCTCGCTGACTGGGCGGAGTTCGTTTCGGCGGCGGTCGATCACTGCAAATCGAAGGTTCACCACTGGGAAATCTGGAACGAGGGCAACGGCGGATTCAACGGCAACCACAACACGACCGCCGATTACGCGGAACTTGTCGCGACATCGTACGCGGCGGCGAAGAAGGCCGATCCGACTGCGCAGGTCGGCATGACGGTCGCAAGTTATGACGCGCCGTATTTGCTTCGAGCAACAGAAGCGATGGCGAAGGCGGGCAAGGCCGACAGTTTCGATTATCTCTGCATTCATCCCTACGAAACCGCCGATGGCATCAACGATCCCGATGGCGAGATTCCGTTTCTCTGGATGTCGAAGCTGCTGCGCGATGCGTTGAAAATCAGCGCGCCCGCGCGGGCGAACGCTGACATCTGGATCACGGAAATTGGACGCAAAGTTGATCAGAAGAAAGTGACCGAGACGGACGCGGCGAAGGCGCTGGTGAAGTTGTACGTGATGGCCGCAGCGCAAGGCATCAAGCGGACGATGTGGTTTGAGGGGCGCGATCCTTACGGCGAGGAAGATGGTTTCGGTTTGATCGAGCGCGAAGGCAACCCGCGCCTTTCGTATCAGGCGATGAAGACGATGACCGCGGCGCTCGGCGCGACGCCGAAATATATCGGCTGGCTCGCGCTCGGCGACGGCGGTCGTGGTTACGGCTTTGTATTTCACAGTACTTTGCAAGCAGTTCTCGTCGCGTGGATGCCGGCGGGCGCGACGGACAAGTCCGTGAAATTTACGGGCGATGTGAACGTGATTGATTCACTCAGTGGCGAAACTTCGCAATTGAAATCAGGCGAACCGCTCGTACTTTCCGAATCTTCCGTTTTCGTCGCCGGCATCCCGGCCGGTCTGGTCGCGCAGGCTCAGGCCAACGTGCAGAAAAATTTTCCGTGGGGCGGAGATTTTTCGACGGCAAAAAGCGTGAGCATCAAACTCGGCAAGGACGCTGCGAGTAATGGCATTTTCAAGCGCGATTGCAAATCGGATGGGGTGTTCATTTTTCCGGACGGCTCGTCAGGCCCCTACGTTCCAGCCAATCACAGCTCCGCTTTTTACGTGCATCCGTCGTTCGCGAATCTCGCGACGAGCAATTATTTCGTCCGCCTGACAATGCGCCGCATCACCCGCGGAAATCTCGGAATGAATTTCAATCACGAAATTGCCGACAGCCAGGGCCACGGTGCCTATCGCGGTACCGGCGCGTGGTTCAGCCTGCCCGAGGACGATGGCTGGCAGACGAACACGTGGCATGTGACCGATGCGTGCTTCTCGAAGATGTGGGGCTTCGATTTTTCATTCAACCCGGAAAAATCCGAGCCGTTCGTAATTGGAAAAGTTGAAGTCAGCACGGAGCCGTTTGAGAAATGAAACCGCGCCGGACTTTGCCAATCATTGGAAAATGCGGTAGCGCAAATTTCCAATGATTGGCAAAATGTGGAAGGCCGCGGCGGCCGCCGCAGTGAATTGTGCGCGGCACGGGATTGACGGCGGGGCCAGTGGCGGCTATCTTGCTCGGCTAAATGAAAAACACGTCAACCAATGCAGCGTTGCTCGCGCTTCGACTTGGCCTGCTGCTCCGCCTTAGCCAGGCGGTGGGTTGACGTTTTCCGCGAGCTTGATCCCCGAAGCACGATTGGATAACCCACCGCCGAAAACGGTGGGATTTTTATTTTCCGAATTTGAAACGTGAGACCTGAGTTATGAAAAAGAACGACAAAAACCAAGTAGTGATTTTCGATACGACGTTGCGCGATGGCGAGCAGTGCCCGGGCGCGACGATGAACCTGCATGAAAAAATGGAGGTCGCGCGACAGCTCGCGCGGCTGAACGTGGACATCATCGAGGCCGGCTTCCCGATTGCATCGCCCGGCGATTTCGATGCCGTCAACCAGATCGCAAAGACGATCAAAGGCCCCGTGATTTGCGGACTCGCGCGCACTATCGAAAAGGACATCGTGCGCGCCGGTGAGGCCCTCGCGCCCGCGAAGCGCCGCCGCATCCACACGTTCAGTTCCGGCAGCGATATTCATCTGGAAAAAATGATGCGGACGACGCGCGCGGTGAACATCGAGCGCTCGGCGAAGGCAGTGAAGCTGGCGCGCACGTTTACCGATGACGTGGAATATTCCGCGCAGGATACGACGCGGTCGGATCGCGAATATCTCGTGGATTTGTACACCGCGTGCGCCGAGGCAGGCGCGACGACGCTGAACATTCCCGACACCGTTGGCTATGCGATTCCCGATGAATACGCGGAGTTGATCGCGTTTCTGATCGACCGCGTGAAAGTCCCCGGCCTGATTTATTCCGTGCATTGTCACGACGATCTGGGAATGGCCGTCGCAAATTCGCTGGCCGCAGTGAAGGCCGGCGCGCGGCAGGTCGAATGCACGATCAACGGCATCGGCGAGCGCGCGGGAAATACATCGCTCGAAGAAGTCGTCATGGCGATGCGAACGCGCGGCGATTCGCTGGGCAACGTCTGGACCGGCATCAACACGAAAGAAATCATGCGGTCGAGCCGGCTGGTCAGCCGCATGACCGGTTTCGTCGTTCAGCGCAACAAGGCCGTTGTCGGCGCGAATGCGTTCGCTCACGAATCCGGAATACATCAGGACGGCGTTCTGAAACACCGGCAGACCTACGAGATCATGGTTCCGGAGGACATTGGGCTGAGCGGCACCGAACTGGTGCTCGGCAAACATTCCGGCCGCCACGCGCTGGGCGCGCACATGCACAAACTCGGCTTTGTGCTGAACGAGGAAGAGCTGAACGCCGTGTACGAAAAATTCAAGGTGCTCGCGGATCGGAAGAAAGTTGTTTTTGACGACGACCTGATGTCGCTGATGCAGGAGCAGGCCTCCGACGCGCCGAAAGTTTTCGCGCTCGATTATTTGCGCGTGACCGCCGGCACTGACGCACTCTCCACCGCGACCGTGCGCCTGAAAAAAGGCGACGAGTCATTCCTCGACGCCGCATGCGGTGATGGCCCCGTCGATGCGACGCTGAAAGTCATCGACCGCATCACCGGCATTCACGGCGAACTCGAAGACTATTCGTTGCAAGCCGTGACGAAGGGCGAGGATGCCGTCGGCGAAGTCAGCGTCCGCGTGAAATTCGGCGTGGAAATTGTTTCGGCGAAAGGCAGCAGTACCGACATCGTCGAGGCCAGCGCGAAGGCGTATTTGAACGCGATGAACCGGTATTTGTTCATGAAGAAATTCGCGTCCAAGAAAAAAATTACGGCGCGATAGAACATCGGAGCGGCGGCGTTGCCGCCGCCGCTCCTGTGATTTTCAGGAAGACTGCTGCATGTCCGCGCCGATGAAGGCGCGCATGTTTTCGGTGCTAACGCCGGGCGGGACGCCTCCCGCGCACGAGAGAATCAACCGCGAGTGGTCGGGATTTTCTGCAAGCAATTTTCTAACCGCAGCACGGACGTCGGCGGGCGTTCCCTGCGCGAGCACGTCGCGCGGTGGGATGTTGCCGAGGATCGTCAGGCGATTCGCGGTGAGCGCGCGGATTTCGGCGAGGCTGCTTTGGATTCCCGGGTTGTAGAGTTGGATTCCGACATCGGCGTAGTGTTTCACGGACGCGGCGCAGGGCGCATCGTTGTGGAAGAATTTCACGGCGACGTCGGCGGAATAAATTTCTTTGAGATACGGAAATCCGAATTCGAGAAAATCTTCCTCGCCGATGAAGCCGACGATGTCGTCGAGCATCATGATGCCGTCAATTGTCGGGATCGTATCGCGTTGCAATGCGTGCCATTTCTTCAGAAAATCTGTGATGACGCGGAGCAGTTTGTGCGTGAGTTCCGGCTCGGTCTTCAGCGCCATCAGAAATTCCGTCGTACCCATGAGGAATGTGGCGATGTTAAGCGGGCCGCGGGAAACGGAAAAACGGATTTTGTGGCCAAGGTCTTCGATGCGGGGACGTGCCCATCTCAAACGATTGAGCATGAAAGGCAGCAGGCCGTCGGTGGCGGGGTTGGGTTCCTTGATTTCGCCCATCTGGGTTTCGCTGGCGATGATTTTTTCGGCGAAGGGAAATTCATTGCGGGGGAAAACGCAGCGGGCGCCGAAGGCGGAGGGTTCCGTACACATGCCGAATTCGGACCAGAAGCCGGGAAGAAACATGACTTCGGGAAAAGTTTCGATGGCTTTTCGGTTCGCATCGAACCAGAGCGTTTCGCTGGAAAGGTAGTCGGCGATGTGAATTCCGGCCCAGTTCGGCAGCCATGGTGAGTCTATGATGAAACCGATGGGCGGAGGGTTGAGTGTCTGGCCGCGCAAGATGGCCAGCAAGTCGTTCCAATGTCTGTCAGTCATGTTCCTGCCTCTTCATTTGGATTTCAGAAATGTCTCACAGGATAATCAGATCGGAATCTACGCCGCATCCTTTTTTTGCTGAACGATAGAATTCGATGCCTTCTTGATGGCGGAGCGCGGATTTCCAATGATTGGAAGAGGCGTTTACGATTTTTTCCAATTATTGGAAGCCGATGCGTCAGGCTGGGTGGTGGGGTGGATGAACGGATTCATCCGGCCGGACTCCAGGGCGAGATTGTCGGGGCTTGAAATTGGGGCGGGCTGGGGGATTCGGAAATGCCGTAATTGAAACCGCAAGACACAAAAATGATGTTTGATTTATTTTTACGACTGTGCGATTAACTTCCCCGCTGACGGCTG
>CAIVKH010000184.1 GCA_903906425.1 uncultured bacterium | reverse complement strand
GCAGCCCCGGCCGCATGGCGCTCGGCGAAAAAGCCAGCGCGGAACAGGTTGATTTTTTTGACGAACAACAAGGTTTCAACAAGCCGGTCATTTTCGGAACGCGAATCAAAACGCTCGCGCTCGGCGATTACGATTTCAGCAAGAGCGCCGGCCCCTGGTCCAATCCGTCAAATCTGTCCCACAACGCGAGCGGCTTCCTCGAAAGCCGCGGAATCCCGGCACCGCCGCTCGCGTTCGCGTTGCGCAAAGACACCGCCTACGAATGGAACGCGACGTGGCGAAATCTGAACGAGCCGTGGAAAAAAACAAAATGGCTCGCGCCGTCGGGAATCGAAGCGACGAATCTCGCGCCGCTTTTCGTCGGCGCAAAATCCGAATTTCAAATCGCCGACATCAAGCTCCGCCGCGTCGTAAAAAATCCGTTCGACTCGCAGCTCGCGCATTATTTCCGCCAGCTCGCGCATTTTGATTTCGGCACTTCGACGGCGGCAAATCTGCCGGTCATCCAGCTCATCAAAGACGGCATCCGCCCGACGATGATGCTCGCGACGCCGATTCTCATTGCCGAATTGATCGTCAGCGTTTCGCTCGGATTGCTCTGCGCATATTTCCGCGGACGCTTTCTGGACCGCGCGATGGTTTTCGTTTCCGTCGCGCTGATGAGCATCAACTACCTCGTCTGGATCGTCGTCGGCCAGTATCTGCTCGCGTTCAAAATGAGATTGTTTCCGGTGTGGGGCTTCGAATCGTGGGCGTATCTCGTGCTGCCTGTTCTCATTGGCGTCGTCAGCGGACTCGGCGGCGAAGTGCGGTTTTATCGCACCGTCATGCTCGATGAAGTTTACAAGGATTACGTCCGCACCGCGTTCGCCAAGGGCGTCAGCACGCGCGGCGTTTTGTTCAAACACGTTTTGCGAAACGCGATGGTTCCCATCGTCACCAACGTCATTCTTTCGATTCCATTTCTTTATACCGGCAGCCTGCTGCTCGAATCGTATTTCGGAATTCCCGGCATCGGCTACTTGAGCGTCAACGCCATCAACTCCTCCGATCCCGACGTCATCCGCGCCGTCGTTTTGATCGGCTCAGTTTTGTACGTCATCGTCGGCCTCATCGGCGATCTGCTCGCCGCGTTTTTCGATCCGAGGATCAAGCTGTCATGAACAAGATATGGACAGCTCTTGCAGCTTTTCTTGTTCTGCTTCTTCTGGTGGCACTCGGTTATGCGGCATATCGTCTTCTTCACCACAGCCCGCCGACACTCAAGTTGATTTCTGACGCATCAAAACCGTGGAAATACAACCACATTGATGAGGATCTATCGATTTACAACGCTGGGCTTCACGTTGCCGTTGACGGAGAGATCAATGGGAACGCTGAATTTTACCTCGAAAGTTTCAAATATGAATTACATGCAGGACATGTGCATTTCGAAATAAACGAGCCTGAATGGTGGTGCAGCACTGTTGATTTGGCTTACAAGCCCACAAACGTCACAAGCGGAAATCTTCAAGTCGTTGTTAATATTCAATAATGACACACGGAACTCCAGAACGCGGCAAATCGCTGTGGCAGGAAGCGTGGGCAACTCTGCGCCGGCAGAAGCTCGCGATGATTTGCCTTTGGATCATCGGCATTTACTCCATCGTTGCGATCTATGGCGAGGCGACCTACCGCTATTATCAGGCCGCTGACAAAACCGCGCCGTACCAAAATCAGAAACTCGCGGATCAATATCAGCCGCCAAGCATTCATCATCTTTGCGGCACCGACAACCTCGGCCGCGATGTCGGATCGCGTTTGATTCAGGGCACGCGCGTCGCGTTTCAAGTCGGCATCATCACATCGCTCATCGCGATTCCGATTGGCGTTTTGCTCGGCTGCCTCGCCGGATATTTCGGCGGAAAAATTGATGATTTCATCGTCTGGCTTTATTCGACGTTCGCCTCGATTCCGACGCTGCTTTTCATTCTTGCGATTGCGATGGCTGTCGGCAAAGGACTCACCGGAATTTTTCTCGGCATCGGCCTGACCGCGTGGGTTCCGCTCTGCCGTTTGATTCGCGCCGAAGTGATGAAACATCGCGAGCGCGCTTACGTCATGGCCGCCCGCGCGCTCGGCTTCAGCGACGCACGAATTATTTTCCGCCATATTCTTCCGAACGTCTTCCACATCGTCATCGTGAATTTCACGCTGCGATTTCCCGCCGCCATCGGCACCGAAGTCATCATGAGTTTTCTCGGCATCGGCGTGCAGGGCGAACCATCGTGGGGCGTGATGATCAATAACGCCCGCACGCGGCTCTGGCAGGGTGTCTGGTGGGAAATGACCTTCGCCACGCTCGCGATTTTCGTCCTCGTGCTCGCGTTCAATCTGCTCGGCGACGCGCTTCGCGATGCCCTTGACCCGCGATTGCGTGAAGGCGAGCGCTGACGCGCACGGTGCTTGACTCCGCATCGCGACCGACAAGAATCCGCGCATGTCTCCTCAATCCGACCGAAAAGTTTTCTATGGCTGGTGGATCGTCGCCTGTTCCTTCGCGTTCATGATGCTCATCGTCGGATTTTCGATCTACGGAATGCCGCTTTTCTACAATCTCTGGGTTTCGGAATTCGGCTGGAAGCGCGCCGACATCCAGCTCGGAAACACGATGGGCAAGCTGATCGCCGGGCCGCTGCTCGGATTTTTTGTCGGCTGGGTCATTGATCGAAAAGGCTCGCGCGGTGCGATGGCTGCGGGCGTTTTGTTCGCGGCTTCTGGGCTGTTCTGCTTCAGCTTCACCCACGGCCTCCACTGGCTCTACGGCTGTTTTCTCCTCGCCGCGCTGGGCTATCTCTGCGCCGGTCCCCTGCCCAACCAGGTTTTGCTTTCGCACTGGTTCACGCGATACCGCGGCCGCGTCATGGGCATCGCCTACGTCGGCATCGGCGTCGGCGGCGCTCTCGTTCCGTGGGTGGTTCATTTGCTGAACGCGCATTTTCACAACGACTGGCGCGAGACGATGCGCGTGCTCGCCGGCCTCTACGCCGTCGTCCTTTTTTCGCTCCTGCTCATCATCCGGCGCCGCCCGTCTGATCTCGGACTTCTTCCAGACGGCATTTCCGCAGACTCCGGCGCGACGCCGCCGGAACACGGTTCGAGAATTTCACTCGGAAGAATTTTTTCGACGCCGGCATTCTGGCTGCTGGCCGTCGGCAGCGTCATGAGCATCGGCGCGATTGGCGGCGTGATTCAGAATCTTCCGCTCTTCATCGCCGACATCATTCCGAAGCCGGAAATTGAAATCACAAAGACGCGGATCATGAGCCTCGTACTTTTTTCGAGCATCGCCGGCCGCATCGCGATGGGCTGGCTCGCCGACCGCTTCACAAAAAAATATGTGATGCTCGTCACCTATTGCATCGTCGGGTTCGCGATCCCCGTGCTGTTACTCGCGCGGTCGAACCCGCAACTGCTCTACGTCTTCGCCGTCTGTTTCGGCTTCGGCCTCGGTGCCGACTACATGCTCATCCCGCTGATGGCCGCCGAATGCTTTGGCCTGGCCGCGCTCAGCCGCGTGCTCGGCATCATTATCATGAGTGATTCCATCGGCGAGGCGACGATGCCCTATCTGATCGCGCACATCCGCGACGCGAGCGGAAGCTATGCAGCCGGCTTCGCGATCCTCTGCGGCCTGGCGATGATCGGCGCGGTGGCCATCGCATCCATCCGCTACCGCGGCGGCGTCCCGGTCAGTTGGCTCAAGTTGCAAGATCAGAACCTGCGTTGAAAACGCGGCATCGCGCAACGAAACCGCAATTTCCAATGATTGGAAAGAACCGCCTGCGGCTTTTCCAATGATTGGAATTTTGCGTGGCCGATGGTCCTCCACGAAGCGTGGCTTCGCGTTATTTGCGGATCGCAAACGAAGCGAATTTCGGAGGGTTTCCATTTGATGGGAGCTCTTCATCCGTGTACTATATGGCGCCTGTGAAATCACCAAACTTCAGTCCTTCCGGGAGTCAGTCATGAAATATTTGTCAGGGCGGTTTTATTCTGCTGCGAGGCTCGCTTTTTTGATGGCGGCGACATCGGCGTACGCACAGACTTCACATACGTGGAACGGCGCGGCGACCAACGGCAACAATTGGTCGTCGGTGAGCAACTGGGTGGGCCAGCTCGCCCCGACGAATGTTTCGCCAACCTCAACGACGAATTTTGTGGCGCTGGCGGGCACGGCGCGGACGAACACGGTGGTGGATTCGAATTGGTCGATTTTGGGACTCATTATTTCGAACGGGGCAGGCGCGTTTACAGTGGGGGGCAGCAACCTGACGTTATCTGCGATGGGTGTCACGGGTGGCCTCACGAATTCATTCGATCAGTTCGGCGCGACCACGGTCATTATCAGCAACAATATCATCCTGCCGACGGATCCGGTGCTCAACCGGAGGACATTTATGATCAACGCGGCCGGCGGCGCGACGTTCCTTGGGACCATCACGAATTCCGGACAGGACCGGAGTGACTTGTATATTCGCGGTTCGGGTGCCGGTGTGGGAACGATCAACGGACGCATCGCAATCGGCACGAATTTGGTTTACCACACGGACAATGCTACGTGGGTTTTTGGAAATTCAACCAATGTCTTCGGTTCCTTAATACTTGATACGACCAGCACCGTCCGGCTAGCCGTTAATAATGCACTTCCCACGAATGCGCTGGTGATCTTCAGCAACGCAACGCCTCGATTGGACATGAGCGGCAATAATGTCACGATTGCCGGACTGACCGGCACGGGCATGGTGCGAACGGGCACGAGCACGGGCGGCGTGCTGACGGTTGCTGACAACGGCGCGACAAATACGTTTTACGGGTTCATTGCGGAGAATGGCTCGTTTGTGAAATCGGGGCCCGGCCGTTTCATCATGGCGGCAGGGACAAATGCAACGCCATTTACGGGAAATGTCGTTGTGGCACAGGGTGTGTTGCAGGTGGGCAGTGTTCCAACCGCTCAATATATAAACCAGCTCGGTGTGATCCCGGCGGTGGTGGGCGGACGGACAGTTTTTCTGGGCTCCGGGTCAACACTCGAACTTGATGGCCGTGACTTGCTGAATAACAATATGACTATCGCCGCCGCAAACGCGACGATCACGAATAATGGCTTCAGCACATTCGGCCCCATCACACTCAGCGGCTCGCAGATGTATTGCGGATTCGGCAACTCGGCGGCCTATCAGAATTATGCACTAGCCGGCGATGTGACCGTCACGGGATCCACTGCATCGGCGATCAACAAATCCTCTGCGACATTCAGCGGCATTCATCTTCAGAAGGCCGGCGGTGTAACCTTCAACGTTTCGGATGTGACGCTTGATGCCAACCCCGATCTGATCGTCACTGCGGTACTGACCAATATGACCAACAATGGCGGCGCGGGATCGCTCACCAAGACGGGCGCTGGCACGATGAGACTCGATGCAGTCAACGGTTATTCGGGCAGCACGACGATCAACGGCGGCACACTCGCGCTGGGCTCGAGCGGTGCGATCACCAACTCCACGATCATCGCCACCGCCACCGGCGCGGTGCTGGACGTTTCGACACCTGCTGCGATTGCGGGCAGCTACAGGTTAGGACCGACTGAAACGCTGCAAGGCTACGGTATTGTCACCGGAGACATTACGGCTGTCAGAGGTAACATCATCGCAGCGGGGACTGTCGGTGCGCCGGGAACGCTGACTTTGCAGAGCTCTATTTTCATGAATGCCGGCGTAACGAATGTTTTCGATCTGACCAATGACTTCAATGCTGTCGGCAGTGGAACGAACGATCTGATCGTTTCAACCGGCTCAGTC
>CAIVKH010000183.1 GCA_903906425.1 uncultured bacterium | reverse complement strand
TCACCATCTCTGCCAATCTGAACCGGCCCCCCTTCAGAATCAGCTTTGTTTTCAGGAGTTTTACGCCGGACAGTAGTGGCGCGCCGGGAATTTCCAATGCTTGGAAGTTTGAGCGGCGGGGGGTTCCAATGATTGGAACTTTGCGCGGGCGGTTTCTTCCAATGATTGGAAGTTTGCGCGTTGTGAAGCGGGGCTGACGCTATTTGGGGAATTGTTTACGCAATGTGGTGTTGATGGGCGGGCGGACTGCTTGTAGTAGTCAGCGCGCAAATTTGCGGTGCTGTCGAAGTCAGCCGGCGGTGGCCGTGCGGCGGGGCCGGGCCGCGGTTATGAAAGGATTCGCGTGAAAAATCTTGAGGCAGTCGAAATCTGGTATGTCACGGGCAGTCAGCATTTGTACGGCGAGAAGGCGCTGCGGCAGGTCGCGGCCAATTCGCGCAAGATCGTCGCGGCGCTCAATGAGGGCGGACGGCTGCCGGTCAAGCTGGTGTTCAAGCCGGTGATGACGACGCCGGATGAGATCCGCCAGCTCTGTCTCGATGCGAACAATACGCGGCAATGCGGGGGGCTGATTCTCTGGATGCATACGTTCTCGCCGTCGAAGATGTGGATCGGCGGGCTGACGGCGCTGCGCAAGCCGTTTCTGCATCTGCATACGCAGTTCAATCGCGATCTGCCGTGGGGCGAGATTGACATGGATTTCATGAACCTCAACCAGGCCGCGCACGGCGACCGCGAGGCGGGGTTCATCCATACGCGGCTGCGGCTGAACCGCAAGGTCGTCGTGGGGCACTGGTCGGAAGCCGATGTGCAGGACGGCATCGCGGCATGGATGCGCGCGGCGCGTGCGTGGCACGACTGGCAGAGCGCGAAGTTCTGCCGGTTCGGCGACAATATGCGGCAGGTGGCCGTCACCGAGGGCGACAAGGTTTCCGCGGAGATCAAGTTCGGCTATTCGGTGAACGGATTCGGCGTCGGCCATCTCGTCAATGCCGTCAGCGCGGTGGCTGACCGGGCGATCGCGAAGCTGTGCGATGAGTACGAGCAGTGCTACGAGGTCGCGGCGGAACTCCGCAAAGGCGGCGCGCGGCATGAGTCGCTGCGCGTGGGCGCCCGCATCGAGCTGGGGCTGCGCGCATTTCTCAAGGACGGCGGGTTCAAAGGATTCACGACGACGTTCGAAGACCTGCTCTCGCTCAAGCAGCTTCCCGGGCTGGCCGTACAGCGGCTGATGGCCGATGGCTACGGGTTCGGGGCGGAGGGCGATTGGAAAACGTGCGCGCTGGTTCGCGCGATGATGGTTATGGGCGAGGGACTGCCGGGCGGTACTTCGTTCATGGAGGATTACACCTATCACCTCGCGCCGGACGGGCAGCTGGTGCTCGGCGCGCACATGCTGGAGATTTGCGAGAGCATCGCGGATGGAAAGCCGTCGCTGGAAATTCATCCGCTCGGCATTGGCGGAAAGGAAGACCCGGTCCGCCTCGTATTCGACACACGCACCGGGCCCGCCGTCAACGCGTCGGTGATTGATCTGGGCAACCGGTTCCGCCTGATCGTGAATGAAGTTGATGTCGTCAAGCCGCCGCAGCCGCTGCCGAAATTACCGGTGGCCCGCGCCGTCTGGAAATGCCGGCCCGATTTCAAGACCGCCTGTGCCGCGTGGATTCATGCGGGCGCCGCGCATCACAGCGGATTCAGCCAGGCGGTCACGACCGAGCAGATGGAAGATTTCGCGGCAATCGCCGGCGTCGAGCTGGCCGTGATCGATGCGAAGACGGAACTGCGCGCGTTCAAGCAGCAGCTTCGCAACGACGAAATTTATTATCACCTCGCACCCGGCCTCGGGCGGACGTGATGGGCGGCTATTTGCGACCGTGGAGCCTGCGGTAGGCCAGCGGCGTCATCTGTTTGACCTTGTGAAAATACCGGGCCACGTGCTGCAGGCTCGGGAAGTTCAGGCGTTCGGCAATCTGCGCCACGGGTTGGTTCGTTTCCACCAGCATCCGCGCAATCTGGTCCGTGCGAATGCGGCGGATCTCGTCGAGAATGGTGTGACCGAGAATTTCGCGAAACCGCTTTTCCAACGCGCGCCGCGACATGCCGGCGGCCCGCGCCACCTCCGTCACCGGCGCGTTCCCCGCCGTATGAGCCCGGATGAACCGCAGCGCCTTGACGACATGCTGGTCCCGGATCGTCAGCACATCGGTTGACTGCCTGGCGACCAGATGCGTCGCTCGGACAATGATTTTGTCGGATCGAACGCGCCGGCCGTGCATGAGCTGGTCCAGCAAATGCGCGCTTTCGTACCCTGCCCGCTCGAAGTTCAGCGCCACACTTGAGAGCGGCGGATCAGAAAGCTCGCACACAAGATCGTCATTGTCCGCGCCGACGACAGCGACTTCATCCGGCACGCGCAGTCCCGCGATTTTGCACGCCTCGATCACATGCTCGGCGCGGTCATCGTTGCAGGCCATCACGCCGACGGGCGTCGGCAGCGACGCGAGCCATTTCGTCATCACATGCCGCTCCTGTTTCCAGGTCGGCGCGGAGGAGCCGCACGGCGGTTTGTAAAACGCCACGCCGTGGCCGCGCTTCGCCAGATAGCGCTGTAAATGTTCGCCGCGAGCCCGCGACCACAACTTGTCCGGGAAACCGCAATAGGCGAAATGCTGGAGACCGCATTGCAGCAGGTGATCCGCCGCAAGTTTGCTGACGGTTGCCGAATCGGTGACGACGTTGATGAAGCCGCGGATTTCCGATTTGCTGTGCTCGACGACGATGGCCGGCAACTTGCGAGCGCGGACTTCCGCCACCTGGTCAACATCGCGCAGGATGGCGCCCTGCGCGTCGAGCGTTTTGATGCGCGGCCAGCTTTCCTGCAGTCCGTGCGGCTCCCAATAGAACGCCCACGGCCCGTGATGGTGGGCATAGTCGGCGATTCCACGCAGCAGGCTGCGGCCCGACGAGCGGGATGACTCCAGCAGCAACAAAACGCGCGGAATTTTTTGCATGGCGGGAGCAGCTTATCACGGCCGGCGCAAAATGGGGAAATATTTGCGCAAAGCGGGGTGGATTCGCGACGGCGCTCTGGCGTAGTCATAAAGGTGAAACATGAGTGGTCAGGTGATTTTTCGAAATCCGCCGCTCGGCAAAGGAAGCAAGAGCATATGAAAAATACAAAACATCGGCAGATCATCCGGCGAACCATCGAAGCCCGAATATCGGGGCGCGTTCTTCCAATCATTGGAAGTCTGGCGCTCGCACTGTTCCAATCATTGGAAGTTGGGGCTGGCGAACCCGCCCGCACCCGCGACGCCTCCGGCAGCGCCGCGCCATCCACGCTCACGATTCAGGTTGACGAAACCGTCGCCAAGGTGAGTCCCATTTTGCACGGCCTGATGACCGAGGAGATCAACTACTCCTACGATGGCGGTCTCTATGCCGAGTTGATCCGCAATCGCGCCTTTCTGGATAGCGCCACGAATGAGCCGGTGCATTGGTCCGTGGCCAATCAATCGGGCGCGGAAGGACGAATCCGCATCGTCGCGACACACCCGCTTACCGACAAGCTTCCCAACAGCCTCGAAGTCGAAGTCAAGGCGGCCGGCGCCGGACGAAACCTACGGGTGATCAACGACGGCTACTGGGGCATACCGGTCAAGCCAAGTACGACTTATCATGCTTCTTTCTATGTCCGGGGCGATACTCCGACCAAGAACAGGAAGACCGGCAAGGAAGAAGGAACAAGATTCGAAGGACCGCTGGCCGTGAGTCTCGAGAATGCCGATGGCACGATCGTCTTTGCCCACGCCGAGACGCCGGCTGTCAACCGGCATTGGCAGAAGATCGATCTCACACTTGCCACCGGAGCCGATGTCAAACCGACAGGCGAAGGACGCTTCGTTATTTCCGCGGCCAACACCGGCAAGTTCTGGCTAAGTCTCGTCTCCCTGTTTCCGCCAACCTTTCACGACCGCCCCAACGGATTTCGCGTGGACATCATGGAGAAACTTGCGGCGATGAAGCCCAACTTCATCCGTCTCCCCGGCGGGAATTATGTCGAAGGAAATACGCTTTGGGAGCGATTCGACTGGAAGGCCACCATCGGGCCCCTGCCCTTTCGCGCCGGCCACCCCAGTTGCTGGAGCTACCGCTCCACGGATGGCATGGGACTGCTGGAATTCATGGGCTGGTGCGAGGACCTCGGCGCGCAACCGGTGCTGGCGGTGTTCGCGGGCTATTCGCTAAAGCAGCAATGCGTCGAACCCGGTCCACTCCTTGAACCGTACGTGCAGGATGCACTAGACGAAATCGAATTCCTGACCGGCGACGCAAAGACAACCTATTGGGGCGCGCAGCGCGCCAGGTGCGGCCACGCGGAGCCGTGCAAGCTGACTTATGTCGAGGTGGGCAATGAGGATTACTTTGACAAGTCCGGTAACTATGACGCCCGCTACACGCAATTTCACGACGCCATCAAGGCGAAGTATCCGCAACTGCAACTTATCGCCACGAGTCGCGAGGCGAAGACCCGCACGCCCGATCTCTACGATGACCACTCCTATCGCAATCCAGACGCTTTCTACAAAGACCTTCAGCACTATGACAAGGAAGACCGCAAAGGTCCGAAAGTATTCGTTGGCGAGTGGGCCACGCGCGAGGGCAGCCCGACGCCGAACTTCCTCGGCGCGCTCGGCGATGCCGCATGGATGACCAGCATGGAACGCAATTCCGACCTTATTGTCATGCACTGCTATGCGCCTCTCTTCGTCAACGTCAATCCGGGCGGCATGCAATGGAAGACCGACCTTATCGGATATAACAACCTGGAGAGTTACGGTTCGCCGGCCTACTACGCCCAGGTCATGTTCGCCAATCATATCGGCAACGTCACGCCAAAGTCCGCATTCGCAGGCGCGACGAACGTGTTTCTTCCTTACTCGGTCACGCGCCAGACCCAGACCGGCAAGTTGTATTTGAAAGTGGTCAATCCTGGTGCAACCAGCCAGACGGTGAACATCGAACTGAAGGGCGTGACAGGCATACAAGAAGGCAAGTCCATAACCTTGCGAGCCACCGATCCGACCGATACTAATTCGATCACAGAACCGACAAAGGTCGTTCCAGTAACTGAGACGCTGAAGGCAGTCGCTTCAAGTTTCGGCTATGCCTTTCCGCCTTGGTCCATCACGGTCCTGGAAATGACTGCAAAGTGATTTGGCATCCGAATTCGGGGATTGCGCCAAAGTTGCTGAGTTATCGATGGACGCATAAAGACTCGAATTGATGTAGATGACGAATGTATGTCAACGGACGGGAAATCTTCCAATCATTGGAAACTTACGAGTCCGTCTTTTCCAATGATTGGAAGTCAGGCAGAGTGAATTTCGGACGGGCGGGGAGAATCATGCAGGGCGTCTTGTGCGGGCGGGCGAGCAGGACGGATGAGGAGATGAGTCAATGAATATTCGATTGATGGGTGTTCTCATTGCGATGGCGGCGGCGTGGAGCGGCAAGGCCGCGACAGTTACGTTGACAAACCCGGACGCGTTCGGCGCGACGAGTTTCAATTCGGGTTTGAACTGGTCGGACGGGCAGGCGCCGTCGGGCACGAATGATTATGTGGTGGTGACGTTGGTGCCGACGAACCCGATGGCGGTTCGCACGCCCGCGGTTGCGGCCAACTTCGTTTTTGCGGGCAATTCGCTGACGTTGGGCAACGGCACGACGAATGGGCAGTTGACGTTCAAGGGCAACGGCGGATCGGACATCATCACGATCACGAACCTGACGCTGAACATCGGCGTTGTGGCCAACGGGCAGACCGCCACAAATCCCCTTACGCTGGCCGGGGACATCACGCTAGGCGCGGGCGGCGGCGTGTTTGACATGGGTGGTGCCGGTCGTTCGATCACGGTGAACGCGCCCATCGGCGGTGCCGGAAATCTTACGGCGGCCAATGTGGCTGCGAACGGTGCGGGCACGGTGATTCTGGGGGCGAACAACACCTATCTGGGCACGACGATGATCGCGACGGGGACTTTGCAGGTGGGCACGGGCGGTACGACGGGGTCGCTGGGAGCGGGCAACGTGACGAACCGCGGCACGCTCGTCTTCAATCGCAGCGACAGCTACACGGTCGCAAACAACATTTCCGGCAATACGGGAAATCTGCTCGTGCGCAACGGAAACATGACGCTGCTGAATGCGGGCACGACGAATAATCTACTGACCGTGGCCGACGCGGCAGGCCCGGTGACGAGTGCGGTGCTGAACATCAGCAACAGCGCCGTCGTCATCGCGAATGCGACTCTGGGCAATTGCAATATCGGCCAGATGAACAACACCAGTTCCACCGGCACGGTGAACATGAGTAGCGGCCTGTTCCAGCCGGCGTGCGAACTTTGGATCGCCGCGGGTAGCGGCAACAGCCGCGGCATTTTCAACTTGAGCGGCGGCACCGTCATCGCCAGCACATGGGGCTGCGTCGGGCGCGGCAGTGCGACCGGGCTCTTTGGAAGTTACGGCGAATTGAACGTCAGTGGCGGCGCGTGGAGCAATGTCACGGCCAATAACATCACGATTGCATCGTTCGCCGGAAACACGGGCGTCGTGCGAGTCACGGGCGGCCGGCTTTATTCGCAGCTCGGCACTTGGGTCGGCGAAAGTGGCGTTGGTTCATTGAATGTCGGGGGGACAGGCGTTGTGGACGTGAACACGCTTTCGCTGGGGCAGGCCAACGCGGGTGTCGGCACACTGATAGTCTCCGGTGGCGTGGTACAGGCGCGGACATCCATCGTCGTAGCAAATGCGGCCGGAAATATCGGCACCATGAAAGTCGGCGCGGGGCAGATCCTCGCAAATGTGATTTCGAAAACGGGAACGGCGAACATAAATTTGTCAGGAGGCCAGTTGTGCCCATACAACGCGAATGCGGCATGGTCCGCGCCGATGGCGCTGACGACAGATGCGAGTTACGGTGGCAATGGCGTTGTCATATTCAACGCGAGAACTGCGGCGGGCGCGGCGGCGGACATCACTGTTTCGGGTTCGCTTTCCGGGGACGGATCGCTCGTGAAGATGGGGCCGGGGGCGCTGAATCTGAATGCAGCCAACTCGTATAACGGCACGACGACCATCGGTGAGGGATATTCATTCGGCACCGGCTCGGTGGTCAGCGCAACGACAGTGAGCAACGGCGCGTTCCTCGGCCCGAATTCGTTGCTTCAGTCGGGCATGTTCACGATCAACGCGTCCGTCACGTTGGAAAACGGCGCGGGTATTTCTGCATTGCTGGATCCGCTCAAAGCATCGCTTTTTGTTTCCGGCACGCTCACCGCCGGCGGTAACAATCCGGTGAACCTGCTGCCGACCAGTGTGGGCGTGACGCCCGGGATATATACGATTTGCCTCTGCCCCTCGATTCCCAGTTTCAACTTCACGACAGGAACGATTCCCGCCGGCGTGCAGGGCTATCTCAACAATAACGTCGGCGCGCAAACGATCGAATTCGTTGTTACGAATGTGACCGGCGGCCTTGTCTGGAGCGGCCTCTCGAACAACAACTGGGACGTGAACACAACGACCAATTTCATCGTCGTTGGACTGGCCACGCCCTCCGCTTTCAATAACGGCGACGCCGTGGGGTTTGATGACACAGGGACGAACACCGCGGTGACAATCGTCAGCGCAATCATGTCGGGACAGATGTTCTTCAGTAACAATGCCGCGACATATTCGCTGAGCGGCGCAGCGATCAACGGCTATGGAGGGATAACAAAGAGCGGAACGAATGCGGTGGGTATCAACACTGCGAACGGATATACGGGAACAAATTTCATTTTCGGCGGAACACTTGCCGCCGGCAACGCCGCTGCGCTCGGGGCGACAAGTGGGCCGACCATCATCAACGGCGGCACGCTTGATGTCGGCGGACAAAATCTCGGTCTGGAACCGATTTTCGTTTCCGGCGCGGGCGCCGGTGGAAATGGGGCGATCATCAACAGCGGCGCGGCGCAAATCAACGCGCTTCAATACGTGACGCTCCAAGACAACGCTGCAATTGGGGGAACGAATCGCTGGGACATTCGCGCGGGCACTGCGCCGTTCTTGAACCTCAATGGATTTCAGATTACAAAGACGGGCACAAATTTCATTGGCCTCGTCGGCGCGACCGTCACAAATACGGGTGACATTATTATCAATCAGGGTCTGATAAGTCCGCATAACGGCGCGATTGTTTCGGGATCGGGAATGATCACGGTCAATAGCGGGGGCATATTTGCGCCGACGACATTTGGCGCTGCGCCGACCGTCACCAAGGCAATCACGCTAAACGGGGGAACCCTGCAACTGTGGACAGGCGGCGGCGCGGCGTTGAGTGTCGGCTCGCCGGTCACGTTGAACGCAGGCGTCACCAACACAATCGACACGCCCGATCAGGCATTGACGCTGACCAACGTGATCAGCGGCGCTGGTGGTTTCACAAAGACAAGCGCCAACCAGTTGCTCCTCATCGCGACGAACACCTATGCGGGAGCAACGATCATTGGTGCCGGTTCAATCAGCGTCGGCAACGGTGGGGCGAACGGCACGCTCGGTGCGGGCAATGTGACCAACAACAGCCAGCTCATCTTCAATCGCAGCGACAGCTACGCAGTCACGAACAATATTGCCGGCACAGGCGGCACGCTCATACGCAAAGGCAACATGACGCTGCTGAACACTTCGGCGATCGGCACACAGTTAATCGTCATGGATGCCGCCGCCCCTGCCGGAATCACGACGCTGAACATCAGCAACAGCTCCGTCGTCGTCATCAGCAGCGCATCGGGTAACTGCAATATTGGCGTGCCCAGCGGAGGGCTCGCAACAGGCATCGTGAACATGACCGGCGGCTATTTCCAATCCGGCGGTGAGCTGTGGATCGCCGCCGGCGCAAACTACTCGCGCGGCATTTTCAATTTGAGCGGCGGGAACGTGTCGGTGTCCAATTGGACCGCTGTCGGTCGCGGGCTTCAAAACACCAACAACGCCTACGGCGAATTGAACATCAGCGGCGGCTCATGGAGCAACATCGCGCTCAACAACATCACCATCGGATCTTTCCTCGGGAACACGGGCCGCGTCACGATCACCGGCGGCCGCATCTATGCCCAAAACAGCTTTTACATTGCCGAGGGCGGTGTCGCCTCTATGAACGTATCCGGCGGAACGGTGGAGCCGAACGTCCTCACGATGTGCCAGGGCGCGGGCGGCGTTGGCCGCCTCGACATCTCCGGAGGTACCGTCACCTCGCGCACCACCGTGCTCGCCGGCAATGCCGCCAACACGATCGCCACCATCGTCCAGACCGGGGGCACGTTTGCAGCGGGAACCGCCATGACCCTCGGCAACGCAGCGGGCAGCAGCGTCACACTCACGCAGGCTGGCGGCACGATCACCGTTGGAACCGCTCTGACCCTCGGCAATGCGGCCAGTGCCGTCGGCACGATCTACCAGTCTGGCGGCAGCGTGACGGTCAGCGGTGGAGACAGCCGTCTCGCACAGGGCGCGACCAATTCATACGGCTACTACCAGATTAGCGGCGGCACCGTTGCGCTCGGCCAAAACTATCAAGTCGGAGCAACCGGTGTCGGCATCATGGCCGTCTCTGGTACCGGCGCGGTCAGCGCCAATGCGGGCTATCCCGTTGTCGGTCGATTTATCGGAGGACGCGGCGTGCTGGATGTTTCCGGCGGGGCGTTCACGCACAACAACGCCGGCACGTTCCTGATCATAGGCGAACAAGGCCTCGGCATCCTCAACGCCAGCGGCTCCGGAACAGTCACCGTCCACGCCGCCCGCACGGGCGACGGGTTGCGCATCGGTCACAACCTCGGCACCGGCATCGTCAACATCGCCACAGGCGGCACGATCATCGCTCCCGCCGTGAGCCGCACCGTCGTCGCCGGCAACATCGGCACGCTGAATTTCAACGGCGGCACGTTGAAGGCGAACACAAACAATATTGCCTTCATGCCGAATCTCTCCGCCGTGAACATCTATTCCGGCGGAGCGACGATTGATGACGGCGGCTTCGCAATCACCATCGCGCAACCGCTGCTCGCGCCCGCGGGCGGCGGAGTCGTTTCGATTCCGGTGGCGAACAGCGGCTCCGGCTACAAAGGTCCGCCGTGGATTCAAATTGCCGGCGGTGGCGGCAGTAACGCGACGGCCATCGCGCAGATGAATCTCGCCGCGGGAACGCTGACCAACATCCTCGTCACATGCGCGGGCACCGGCTACACCGACGCACCGACGGTTTCTCTGTTCGGCGGCGGCGCCACCAACGCGGCGGCTGGAACGAACATAATCGTTTCGGCCAGCTCGTCCGGCGGCCTAACCAAACTCGGCGCGGGCACACTGACGCTCACTGCGGCGAACACATATTCCGGCGCGACCACCATCAGCAACGGCACGCTCGCGCTCTCCGCCGGCGGCGCGCTTGACAGCAGCATGAGCATATTCATCGGCTCGAATGCCACCTTGTCGGCTGTTGGCCGAACCAACGGCACGTTCACGATCAGCGCATCGCAGGCGCTTGCCGGATACGGCACGATTCTTGGCAACGTCATCAACAACGGCATCATTTCGCCTGGCTCGTCTGCGGGCCATCTGGCCATCACCGGGAACTACGCGCAGGCTGGTGCGCTGAACATCGAGATCGGCGGCGCGACGCCGGGCGTCGAATATGACCAACTGGAAATCAGCGGAGCGGCCGGTCTGGGCGGCAACCTCAACGTCACGCTCATCAACGGCTATGCGCCGTCAACCAACGACATCTTTTTCGTGTTGAAGACCGGCGCGGGTCTGACCGGAAATTTCGCTGCGACCGGCTTGTGCGCATTGGCCGGCGGCTACGGATGGAATGTGGACAGCTCTGGCGGCTTCGTGAAACTCACCATCGTCAACACCAACGCCACGGCGACCGGCTATGACCTGTGGGCTGCCGGCATCACCAATGGCCGGACCGCGTACAACCAGTTCGCCACTACCGACGGTTATCCCAACCTTCTGAAATACGCCACCGGTTCAAGCGCGAGTAACTCCGACCTGCTTGCGCGGATGGAGTCCACGCAAACCAACGGGTTGTTCGCATTGAAGTTCAAACACAGCACCACCGCCACGGACATCACCATCTATGTCGAGGGTTCCTACAACGTCACAAACGAAGCCTGGGCCGGTATCGCCACGAACATCAATGGCTCATGGGGCGCAACGACGAACGTCAGCGAAGACACCAGTTCCGCGCCTGCCACGGATGTCGTCTGGGATACCGCCGCCACAGCGACCAACCGCTTCCTCCGTCTCCGCGTGACCAGACCCTAGCGGAATTCCAGTTTCCAACTTCCACGGTCCAATCATTGGAAACTTTCGCCTCCGATCCTTTCCAATGATTGGAAAAGTGCGGAGCGGAAACTTCCAATGATTGGAATGCCGGCATAATCTCAGGCAATTTCTTGCGATGCGCGCCGGGATGACGGAGATTGCGCGCACGAAAGGCGGAACGGCGGTTGCGATGGCAGGTGTCTTGTCAGTCCAGAATTTGCGGAAGAGTTTCGGCGGTACGGCCGCGGTGGATGACGTGTCGTTCGAAGTGGCGCGCAATGAAATCGTCGGCCTGCTCGGGCCGAACGGCGCCGGGAAGACCACGACGATCAACATGATTCTCGGCGTGCTCGAACCGGGCGGCGGCTCAATCACGATCGAGGGGATTGATCTGGCGGCGCGGCGCACGCAGGCGCTGGAGCGCACGAATTTCGCGGCGGTCTATGCTCCGCTGCCGGGCAACCTGACGGTACAGCAGAACCTGCGCGTATTCGGTTTGATTTACGGCGTGAAGAAGCTCTCGGAGCGCATCGAGGTGCTGCTGGAGCAATTCGATCTCCTCCAGTTCCGCCGCACAAAATGCGGCGTGCTTTCGTCCGGCGAGCAGACGCGCGTCGGGCTGGCGAAGGCGATGCTGAACCGGCCGCACCTGCTGCTGCTCGACGAGCCGACGGCATCGCTCGACCCGGCGACGGCGCGGGAAATCCGCACGCGCATCCGCGACTTCACGACGCGAGGGGAAGGCGGCGTGCTGTGGACATCGCACAACATGTATGAAGTGCAGGAGGTCTGCGACCGCGTGCTGTTCCTTTCGCACGGCAAAATCCTGTTGCAGGGGAACCCGAAGACGCTGCCGGCCGAGCACGGCAAGGCGACGCTCGAGGAACTATTTATCACCGTCGCGCGCGAGCCGCTGACGCTGGAGCGCGTGTGACCATGAAATTCTCCGGCACAGCGGCCATCGTGTTGCGATATTTCTTTCTGATCCGCGGCAGCCCGGCGCGGTTGTTCCCCATGTTTGTCTGGGTCACGATTGACATGTTGCTCTGGGGCTTCCTCACGAAATATCTCGGCTCGGTCACGTCGTCCGGCATGAAATTCGTGCCGCTGTTTCTCGGCGCGGTAGTGCTCTGGGATTTCTTCATCCGCATCATGCATGGCGTGACAATGTCGTTTCTGGAAGATGTCTGGTCGCGCAACTTCCTGAACATCTTCGCCACGCCGCTGACGATTCCGGAATATCTCGGCGGCCTCGTGATCACCAGCATCGGCACGAGCATGATCGGCCTCATCGTGATGCTCGTGCTCGCGACGACAGTCTTCGGCCTGTCGTTCGTCGCGCTCGGCGCGATGCTCATTCCATTCCTGCTCGTCCTTTTCACCTTCGGCATCGCGCTGGGAATCTTCGGCTGCGCCACGGTGCTGCGGCTCGGCCCGTCCGCGGAATGGTTCACGTGGACGATCCCCGCGATCGTGTCGCCGTTCGTCGGCGTCTTCTATCCGGTCTCAACGCTGCCCCTGTGGATGCGGGCCATCGCGCACGCGCTGCCGCCGTCCTACGTCTTCGAGGGAATGCGCGCGATCCTCGCGGGCCACGCCATGCCGGCGGGTTCGCTGGTCATCGGCATCGCGCTGGCCGTGCTTGATCTCCTGTTCGCGTGCTGGTTTTTCGCGCGGGTCCATCGCCACGCCGTGCGCTCCGGCCTCCTCGCCCGCTACAGCGCCGAGAGCGTGGGCTGACGTTTGAACAATCGGACCGCGGCTATCTGCGGTTCATTTCTTCGCGCGCCTTTTCGAGTTGCTCGCGCTCCGCCGCGGTCAGGCTCTCCATTCCGGTCGCGTTGATCTTGTCGAGGATCGCGTCAACGTTCACCGGCTGCTGCGCCTTCGGCGCTCCGCCTTCAAGGACGCGCAAGTGCGGCTGCCGGATCGGGAGCCTGAACAAAAGCCGGCCCTGTTCGTAGCGCACGAAAAGGAACGCCGCCGCCGAACAAACCATCAGCGGGATGATCACCGCCCAGTCGTGATAGGCCAGCGCCTGGAGTACGCTGAACGCCAGATAAATTCCCGCGAGCAGCCGCGCCTCGAGGCCGAAGAAGATCTGCGCCCGCGGATAGATCGTGGCAAACGCGATGAACACCGCGAAGTTCGCGCAGCGCGCGCCGGCAAGAAACGAATGCGGAACCGCGAGGAGCACGACCACCGGCGCGAGAACCAGCACACCGTAGAGCCGGAGAAAAACGCGCCGGCCCAGAAAGAATTCCACCTCCCGGCCAAACCAGTAGAGCAGGAACAGGTCGAACACGACGAGGAACGACGGCAGGTTCAGCAGCGGATAGGTCACCACCCGCCACGCCTCGCCGCGCAGCACCGCATCGCGGTCGAACAACCACGAAGCCGGCGTCATCTTGAAGCCCATCAACACCGCGCAGACCACCATCGAGGCGACGAGGACCGCGACGATGATCGTGGTTGCGCCGATTGCGATGCCGCCGAAGTGGCCCAGCGGGACGCGGTCTTTTTGCGAGTCGTAAGGTGACATCACTCGCAATGTGCCTGATTCGAATTTTTTTTCAATCACCGCGACTCGACGCCCTCCGCTCCACCTTCTACAAACAGGCATGAAGTTGCCGCTCACACTGGCCGCCGCCTCGCTCGCCTGCGCCTGCTTTGCCGCCGATATGCCGGAGCAGGGCGACGACGCGGCGCGCTTCGCAAAGTTCGACCAGGCGATCCGCGACTTCGCGCGCGAACACGAAATCGCCGCGACCGTCGCCGCCGTCAGCGAACACGGTTCGATCACCCATCTCCGCTCCTTCGGGTTTGCCGACGCGGAGCGCACCCACCCCCTGACGCCGGGCGCCCGCTTTCGCATCGCATCGGTCACGAAGCCCATCACCGCCGCCGCCGTGAAGACGCTGATTCGCGACGGGAAATTTCAGGCCGCGACCCCCGTCCTCGACATCCTCAAGCAACCGCCGTGGCCGCAGCCGAAGGATGCGCGTTGGCGCGACATCACCATCCAGCATCTCCTCGACCATCGTGGCGGCTGGGATCGCGACGCCTGGGGCGACCCGATGTTCATGCAGGTACGCATCCTCAAACAAACCGGCCACAAACCCGAAAAGCCTGACGACGTCGTCCGCTGGATGATGACCCAGCCCCTGCAATTCAACCCCGGCGCGACCAATGCCTATGCCAACTTCGGCTACTGCGTCCTCGGCCGCGTCATCGAGACAACGACCCGCCGCCCGTATCTCGACTACATCAACGCCACCATCGCCAAACCCTGCGGCATCACCTCCTGGGCGCTGGCCCGCGGCGGCGCTCAGCGACAGCCCGGCGAAATCTGGTACGACTTCGGCAAAGAAGGCGAAAACTTCCACATCTGGCTGATGGACTCCCACGGCGCCATCATCAGCACCGCCTCCGACCTCTGCCGCTTCATGGCGCGCTACTGGCTCAACGGCGAACCCCGCACCACTGGACGCGGCCAGTTCCGCTTCTACGGCAGCCTCCCCGGCACCACCGCCATCGTCGAACAGCGCCGCGACGGCACCGACTTCGCCGTCCTGCTCAACAAACGCCGCCCCACCGGCGCCGAAGAATGGCACGCCCTCCTCCGCCAAGAAATCGACGCCGCCCTCGACGCCGAAACCCAACCCACCCCCACCCTGCCCTGAGGAAACATGGGCGTTGGGCAAATGGGGTATTGGGATGTCGCGCTCACGCTCTTCCCCATCACACCATCACCCCGTTCTTCCTCTTTCCAATCATTGGAACACTGCGTGGCCGGGAACCTCCAACCATTGGAACTTATCGAGGGACGACGTCCCGTCGTCCACGACGGCAGACGACGCGGTTCATGGCGAAGAATGTGTGACATGCGCAGCAACGAGGATCAGCCGCCATGAGGGGTCAACATATTCCGCAGAGTGAACTGTTCAGTTATTCGGTTAATCTGGAACGGCGTGTGCGCGACAACCATCCGTTGCGGCGCATTCAGGAGTTGATCGACTTTTCGTTCGTGCGCTGCGAGGTGGCTGATGCTTACGGCTGCAATGGACATGAGTCCGTTGATCCGGTCATCCTCGTGAAGATGCTGTTGCTGCTGTTTCTGGACAATGTGGAGAGCGAGCGGGAGCTGATGCGCATCATCCCGGAACGGCTGGATTATCTGTGGTTTCCGGGCCTGGGGCCGGACGACGAAGTTCCGGATCACAACATGTTGTCCAAAGCGCGGCGGCGTTGGGGGCCGGAACTGTTCCGGGAAGTTTTCGTGCGCGTGATAGGGCAGTGCGTGGCCGAGGGGCTGGTGCGCGGTGAGCGGTCGCGGCAATGACGCGGCCTCGCTGGTCGTGCCTCCGACTCCGGCGAAATGATCAAGCGAAATTTTCCAATCATTGGAACTTTGCGCGACGAAGATATCCAATGATTGGAGAACTGGAGCTGTGAAACTTCCAATGATTGGAAATGATCGAGAAATGAAGGGAACAACAACGATGAAACTCAATATCGCCGTCTTCGCCGCTCTGCTGCTGGCGTCGCAAGTGGTACCTTCAACGGCACGCGCATTGGATTATCCACCTACCTCAGCCGAGCCACAGAAGTCGGGCTGGCCGATTGCCGATTCGTATCTTCCGAAATCGCCGCCACCGGCAAGGCATGTCTTCGCGGTGAAGATGCACGCGCTGAATGCAGACGAACGTGTGGCGGTGACGTGTCTGCAAGGCTTGCTGGCACGGGAACAGCCGCGGATTTGGTTTCTGCGAAATGACGAGGACACGTTCTGGATCGAGCGTCACAAGGAAAAGGGATTCATCGGCGATTTTGAAATCGTGACGAACTGTGCGCCGCTTTTTCAGCGGTTCGCGTCGTCGTGCAAGGGCGCGGTGATTCCTGATTTGAATTTTTATCGTGGCGAATTGATCGCGGTGAATGTGGCGGCGTGCGAGGACGCGATTGTGGCGTCGCCGGAATTGGCGAAGCGGCTTGGGATCGATGTGAAAGTGGATTTGCGCGGGCGGTTCACAAATTATGCGGAATCGCTGCGTTGGGTCTGGACGAATTATCAGTCGAGGCTGAATCACCAGCTTTGTGATTTTCGACAGCCGGAGCTGATCACGCATTGCACGTTCGATTACAGCTACGAATTCCGCGCGCCGATGTTCTGGATCGCGGGAAAAAAGGACGGCGAAAAAGCGGGCGCGGATTCCGCGGCGGAGAAAAAAGCTGTCACGGAAATTCTCACGGCGATGGAACCGAACGGCGTGTGTGTCGGGTTTCCAGCGGGCGGCGAAAACGAGGGAATCGGCGAGCCGCCGGGCGTGGAGTTGTTGAGCCGCTACGGTCATTCGCTCGTTTGCAACAATCACGAACCGAACTGTTCGATGTTGAGCGGCGTGCGAATCGAGCATTTTGAGCAGCCGAAGCAGCCGCCCGCACCGGAATTACAACGCGACAAAATCTACATCGCACTCGTGATGTCCGACGGCGACAACGAAATTCTCTGGCCGGGATTTTTCAAACGCTACTTCGATCATCCTTCATTCGGAACTTTTCCGCTCGCGTTTGGCATGGGACCGGCATGCCGCGAGCTTCAGCCGGGAATCATCGGCTGGTATTTCGAGCACGCGACGCCGACGACGGAATTCATCTCCGATGTTTCCGGGGCGGGCTACATGCAACCTGACCATTTCGCCGTCGAACGTCCCGATCGCGAAAAAGTGTGGAACGATTTTCTCGGCTGGACCGCGCGGTTGATGCAGGCCGACGGGATGATGACGATTCGCACGGTCGGCGGCAGCGACGAAAATGTTTCGCGCTACGCCGCCGCGCTTCCGTTTTGCCATAGCATCTTCGCCGACATGGGCCGCTATTCGGGCCGCAGCGGAATCACGAACCTCACGTATTCGCTCACAAACGGAATGGCGATTTTCCGCGCGGTGACGAGCTGGCGATACGGCAAGGAAGGGTTCCTCCGCGAAATCCGCGAACAAATCGGCGCGACACGGCCCGCGTTCGTTAACGGCTTCGTCCACTGCTGGACCTTCACGATGGACGACCTCGCGAAAATTTATTCGCAACGCGATGCCGACATGATTTTCGTGACGCCGTCGCAACTCGCCGCGCTCTATGAAAGGCAGCGCGCCGCGCGATAATTTCCAATGGTTGGGAATGACCGGAGACATCGAATGAAACGAAATTTATTGCTCATGTTCGCCGCCATGCTGCTGTCGCCGCTGGTTGCGCTGCACGCTGCGGACGCGGCTGCACAGGAACAGTTCCAAGCAACCCGCGAGAGCCTGTCTCAGCATCGCGTTCCGGAGTGGTATCAGGATGCGAAGATCGGATTCTTCTATCACTGGGGTCCGCAGTCGGTGGTTGGTGAGAAGTTCGACAAGGACGCGCTGGAGTTTTGCCGGGCGTCAGGGAAGTACGCGGGGACGCACGCGAAAAATCCGCCGGGGCAGTGGGGCGCGACGATGTATCCCAAGCCCGGGAAGCCGGAGTCGCAACAGAACGGCGCGTATCTGCTGCACAAGAAGTGGTACGGCGACCCGAAGGAATTTGGCTACAAGGATCTCATTCCACTGATGTCCGGCGATAAGTTCGATCCCGAGGGGTTGGTCAAGTTACTGGATGAAGCCGGCGTGAAATACGTCGCGCCTATGGCCGTTCATCACGACGGATTCGCGATGTGGGATTCGAAGGTCATCAACGAATTCAATGCGGCGAAGATGGGTCCGAAGATGGACACGACTCGGTTGGTGATCGAGGCGGCGCGGAAGCGCGGCATGAAGGTCGGTGTGTCAACGCATGTCATGCGGCATTCGTGGTACTACCCGAAGCTGGACGGCTACGACACGAGCGATCCGCGCTACGAACAACTCTACGGCGAAGGCATCGGCCTGGGCGGACTGCCGAAACCTGTCGCCATCAAACGCTGGGAAGACACGCTCAAGGAACTGATCGACACGTTCCACCCCGATTACATTTTTTCGGACGGCGACACGGCAGACATCTTTTGCACCACCGGAAGCTACGTATGCGTCGATGCCTTTCGAAGGATCGTCGCCTATTACTACAACTCGGCGCGCGTCTGGGGCGGCGAACCAGTGATCACCTTCAAACGGGAGTCGCTCTACAAGGAAGAGGCGGTCCCCGATTACGAAGGTGGCAAGCTGTTCGATATCGCACCGTACAAATGGCAGACGCACAGCTCCATCTGCGGGTGGTTCTATCGCAACGGCGAAAACGTCACGCCGTCCAAAAACCTGTTCCGCGAGATCATCGATGTGGTCAGCAAAAACGGGAACATGCTCATCAGTCTCGGTCTGAAGGGAAATGGTGCGATGCAGGATTGCGAAGTCGCCTTTCTCAAAGATATGGCCGTGTGGACGCGCGCCGTAGGCGACGGCATTTTCGCCACGCGTCCCTGGTTGGTCTATGGCGAACTGGAGCCCGGGCAGAAGGCCGAGGAATTCGCGATCGATAAGAAGGGCATCGTCTTCGACGACCCGACGACGGTTCGTAAGGGGCGTCTGAAACTGCACGAAGGCGACATCCGTTACACGCGAAGCAAGGATGGCAAGACGCTCTACGCCGCCCGCCTCTCGTGGCCGGAAAGCCATTTCACTCTAACGGCGTTCGCGACAAACGGAGCGGCAAAAGATGTGAACATCGCCTCCATCTCATTGCTCGGCAGCAAGGACGCTTGCATGTGGAATCGCACAGACGCAGGGATCGTGATCGCGCCGCTGAAGCAAAGCGTCTTTGAGGACAAGAGTTGGCCCGTGATCTACCGAATCGCGACGAAGCCGTGAGGCAGAGAAATTACAATCATTGGAAAACGAGGGCACTGAAACTTCCAACGATTGGAAATGACCGGAGATAACGAATGAAACGAAAGTTCTTGCTCATGTTCACCGCCCTGCTGGCGGCGCCGCGGGCCTTTCTTTCTGCCGCCGACGCACCGGCCAGTTGGTTGCCGGGGGAGACCGCGCAACAGCGCGACGAGCGCATGGCGTGGTGGCGCGAAGCGAAGTTCGGGATGTTCATCAACTGGGGGCTTTACAGCATCCCCGCCGATAACGAATGGCACATGCGGTTGCAGAAAAAGTCGTTTGCCGAATACTCGAAATACGCGGCGCAGTTCAACCCCGTCAAATTCAATGCGGACGAATGGATGGCGCTTGGCCACGAGGCCGGGATGAAATACCTCGTGTTTGACTGCAAGCACCACGATGGCTTTGCGATGTTCAAGTCGGCGGCGAGCGCCTACAACATTGTTGACGCGACGCCGTTCAAGCGCGATGTGATGAAAGAGATCTCCGACGCCTGTCCGCGATACAACATCCGGTTCGGCACCTACTATTCGTTCCTCGCCGACTGGGGACACAAGGGCGGCGGTGCGGGTTGCCCGAAATGGGATCCGGGCTTCCAGGAAGGGGATCTGCACGAATACATCAAGACCGTGGCGTTGCCGCAGTTGAAAGAGATACTCTCCAATTACGGGCCGAGCGCCGAGATGTGGTTCGACACCGATGGCGCCAAAGACATCACTCCGGAGGAATCCGCACAAGTCGTCGAGGTACTCAAAACGCAACCACACATCGTGGTGGACCCGCGCGTGCCGGGCGTGAAGGGCGATTTTGACACCGCCGAGCGGCACGTGCCGGTGTTGGCTCCCAAGGGCGACTGGGAAATGTGCTGCCAGCTCAACGGTTCGTGGGGCTACACCCGCTCCCCCGCCAAAAAACTGGAGCAATTGCTGCCCTACTTGATCCGGGCGTGGGGCTTCGGCGGCAACGTGCTCTTGAATGTCGGCCCGTCCCCCGAAGGCATCATCCCGGCCGACCAGGCGCAACGTTTGCGTGAGATCGGCGCGTGGTTGAAGACCAACGGCGAATCCATTTACGGCACGACGGCCGGGCCGCTCACATTTTTGCCGTGGGGCACGACGACCCGCAAAGGCAACACGGTGTATCTGCACATCTTTGACTGGCCCGCCGATGGCCGGTTAAAGGTGCCGCTGCTCAATGAAGTCAAACAGGCCCGGCTGTTGCGGTCCGGCCAGCCTGAATTGCTGAAAACCAGCCACGAAAACAATCGGCTCGTCGTTGAACTGCCGGCGCAGGCTCCCCATGCCATGGCCAGCGTCGTGGCGCTGGACATCGAGGGGGAACCCAAGACGGATTACGTTTCGGTATTGCTCAACAAGCCCGTCAAAGCCTCGACGGATCAAAAGACCGCCACGAACGCGGTGGACGCCGCCAACGGCACCCTCTGGTGGAATTCCAAGCCGACCGGCTTGCTGGAAGTTGACGCCGGCCACCCGGTGACCGTCGCGACGCTGCGTGTCTCTTCCTACGGATGCACGATCAAGAACTACGCGCTCGAATATCAGGACGGCAACGAATGGAAGCCGATCCTGACGGGCGAAAAACTCAAAATGGAAATGCTGACCGGCGAGTGCGACGTGAAACATTTCGCGCCGGTGACGGCGCAGGTTTTCCGGCTGAACATCCTCGAATCCGACAAGAACGCACGCATCAGCAATCTTGAGTTGTATCCGCAGCTCTGAGCCAAGCGACAAAATCAGTTTGATAAAGTCTAAAAAACGGCGGGTCAACTCTTGAAACTTGAAATTCGTCAACAACCGCACAACCAGGAAACTCGCCCATGAACAAACTCACATCAATCACTGCCGCCGCCCTGCTGCTGGAGCCACTGGCTTTCGTGGCGGACAAAGCGAACGAATATCTTGGCGCGGAGTATGGCTCGTACTCCACTGGCAAGAATCGCAACGTCAGCGCACGCGGCAATGTCGCAGCGACACATGGTCCCGCGCGCTGCGAATCACTCGTCTCGTCGTAACAACGCCATGAAAATCTTGACGTCAACTTCAGCGATGGTTTCCAGCCATTGGAAAAGAACGGCAGCGAAAGTTCCAATGATTGGAAATGACCGCACATCGTCGCAAACAGGGAAATCATTATGAAAAGAATCAGCTCATTTGTTGTAACTGCGGTCGTCGTGCTCGCGGGAGCTGTCAATCTCATCGCGGCCGATTCGGCGGACGAGATCAAGGGCAGTTTCCTGCTCGACTCGCGGCCCGTGGGCAAGACGCCGAAATATCTCGGCGTTTGTCTGGAGGTCGCCGAACACGCCGACCAGTGCAACCTCTGGGATTGGCTGGCGGATTCGGGCGCGAAGATGGCACGGGTGATTCATCCCGACAGGGACCTGCGTGCGCCTGCGGCCAAGGGGGATATTCACAAGGACATCGTCACCCAACAGGACTTCGAGACTTTCCGCGCGCGGTTACTGGCCGACCCGGAGAAAAATGTGCCGTGGCAGAATTTTCTCTTCGACCAGAACATTCCGTGGCTCGGCGTGCCCGATGTCGAGATTCGCAAGGCGGCGGAATGCGGTGTCGCGCCGATCGTCTCAATGGCCTACACGCCGCAGTCCTATCCGCGCTCGCTGTTGAAGTCTTTTGAAGATGTTCTCCAGGCCCCGGACGCCGCAGTGAATTGGGACGCGGCGGCGGCGGCGTATGAATATTATCTCGCGCACATCTATCGCTACGCGAGCCGCAACGGCGTGACGCATTTCATGATGCTCAACGAGCCCGATGACCGGAACAAGAAGATCGTCCAGTTGACCGGTGTGCTGGCGCGCATGGCCCGGCTCGCGCTGGAGGACACGCGTACGAAGCTCGCGGACAAACGCGTCGCCGCCAGCTTGCGCCTCTCCGCGCCGGCATGCCATTTCGCGTGGGAGGGTTACTGGCCCTACGTGGAGCCCTATTGCGATTTCCTCGATTACCATTTCTACGACCCGGACCCCGAGATGTTCAAACGGCAGCAGGCGCGGATGGCGATCCGCGCGCGTCCGAGCGGCAAGAAAACCGCCTTCACCGAATTCAATCGCATCGGCGGACCGCTCCAGCCCGACCAGGC
>CAIVKH010000182.1 GCA_903906425.1 uncultured bacterium | reverse complement strand
TTCATTTCGAAGCCCCCTCCACGATTTTGATTTCCTCCTGCGTCAGGCCATAGAGGGCGTAAACCTGTTGGTCTATCTCCCGCTCTAGCGCGCTCGTGTCGGCGGCGGGATTCTTCTGCATGGCGGCAAGGATGCGCTCCACCAATCGCTCCACCGGCTTTTGCTGCACGGCCGGCACGTCGGGGATGGGGAGCTTTTTCCAGTCGTCAGGGTAAAGGTGGATATTGCTGCGGCGGTTCGCGCGTAGAAAATCGCGGGCGGCGGACGAATTCATCACGCCGAGCATGAACTTTACGGTGAAACGGCGGCTGGTTGCTTCTAATTCTTCGCGCTTCGGCAAATCTGGACGCGGCGGCTGCTCGCCGAGATAACGCGCAGCTTTCTTCAGCGAGTTGTTTCGCACGCCTTGCAACGAATGCCACGGCACGAAAGACCACGCGGAGTGATTGTGGAAAAGCTGCTGGTCGTCATAGGCCACACGCAGTTTTGCCACGCCAGCGGACATATCCACCGAAATGAGCTTTTCGGGGACGGAGTAAATTTGTGGAAATGTGGGGCGGCTGAAAAGTTCTGGGGCACGTTTTGTTCCCCACTCCAACCATTTTTGCTCAACTGGCAACCAACGTTCCAAATGCTTTCCTTCCACAAAAGGTTTGGAATGCACGCGGTCTTTGGTGTCAGCAACCAGATCTTTTAGCTCGAACTCGCCTCGTGCTTCGCTTTCATCAGCGTGAACAACCATGCCTTTGGTGATGTAACAAATGCTGTCCAGAGTGACGGACTCACAGGCGAACGCCTGCGCTGCCGTATCTTGCGGGAAAAACGCGCGGTGCGTCAGCTTCGCCTGCTCGTCGCTCGGCAACTCTGTGACATTGCCAAATTCCTCTCGATGGACCCGTCGTTCTGGTTTGTAGTTCGCGCCGTCGGCACGTTGGAAAAGGTAAATCAGGTTGTGAACGGCAGCGTCGAAGATTTGCAGGTCGGCGCAAAAGTCGAGACGAAGGATTCGGGCATTTGTGAGAAACCAGTTCTGCGCCTTCTGCGCGTATTTGGAATGGCAAAAGGCGTCGGAGACAATCATCGTGGTTACGCCGCCGGGCTTTAGCAGCTTGTAGCCGCGTTCAATGAAGGGAACATATAAATCCCACTTTTCCCAAAGCGTCTCGTATTTCTTGGTGGCGAGGATTTGTTCGCGCTGCCGCTGATTACACTCGGATTGCTCGTCCGCCCGAACGTAAGGCGGATTGCCGATTGCCACATCGAATCCATCCGTAATACCAAACATCCATTCGGGATCGAAGAAATCCGCCGAGGCGTTCTGGTCGTAGGGATTCCAAGATGCGAGTTTCGTCGCCGTATCTTTGTCCCAGCCATCGCTTTTGAGCAGGTCGGCAATTTCGGCGCGGAGTTTTTCGTCCTGCTCGCGGCATTTTCTTTTTTGAGTCAGCGAACGGGCTAGGAAGTGGCTGCGCCGCACTTCCCGAAGCTTGGCTTCCTTGGCGTCAATCTCGCGGTTGCGGAGCAATTGCTGTCCGGGCCGGTTCACACCAATGAGCGTGTTTGCCGCAACGAACTTGGTTTCAAGGTTCGGCAACGGACGCACGCCGCGATTGGGCTGCGTGTCGTCAATCTTCTGGTCCACAATGAGCGAGATGAAGAATCGCATCTTGGCGATCTGGATGGCGATAGGCTGGATGTCCACGCCGTAGATGCAGTTCTCAATCAGGTAAAGCTTGCGGCCGTAATCGAGTTCGTTGTGCTCAAAGGCTTCGTTGATGCCGGTGATTTGCTGCTCCAGTTC
>CAIVKH010000181.1 GCA_903906425.1 uncultured bacterium | reverse complement strand
TGGTAGCCCGCGAGCTTGCGCAGCGCCTTGAGGTCTGCGAGCGCCGCGCGCGCGCGCGGCTTGAGCGCCGCCTCGCGCCGCGCAGACGCGGAGCGCACGATCTCGTCAAACGCCTGTTGATCGCCGCCCTTCAACGCTAATGCGAGGGCACTATCATCCAACGTGGCCCGGTCGATGGGTCTCTCCTGCATCATTAATCTGAACGCACTCCGCAAACAAAAGGTTAACACGACAAGGCGTTACGAACGGTTAAGACTCGCGCATCTCGTAGCGTGGGCGTTCACGCTCAAGAGACATTCTGTAAAAGGGGCGAAACGCCACTTGTAATTAGAATAACGCCAGTATGAGAATAAGACTATTGTAACCGTTCACGGCGTTCTGGGTAAGGGTAGCCACCGTTGACCGGTTGCCCGAGGGGGGAAGTTAGGGAGGGTTGAGGAGCAGTGAAGGAACGGAGAGGCCTTTGAAATACGCCTGAACCACTTCAACAAGATAGTCGAATGCGGAGCGCCCTTGCAGCGTGCAGGTGGCCATGACCGTCCAAATCCGTTCGCTCCATTCGCACCCTTTGTCACTACGCGTGCCCTGAGTAATATGGCGGTCTATCGTCACGAACCGGATGGCCTGTTCCGCCAGATTGTTGGTGGGTTCCATCCCCGGGGTGGTGATGAACTCAAAATAGGCCGCCCCGTGCTTGCGCAGGCGTTTGGCGATGCGTTGTGCGTCACGGGTCTCGGGCACGTCGCGTTGCGCCTCGCTCAGGATATGGTCGCGCACCGCGCATAGCGCCCGCGTGAAGGCTTTTGGGGAAAGTTCTTCGTGTCGGTGGATCACGAAAAACAACAATCGCAACTCTTGCAGGAGGCGTTCTCCATAGGCCGCCGTAGCCGCATCGGGCAGCGTCGCCAGGAATTTCAGATCCCGGATAAAATGCGCCAGACAGAACTGTACCCGGATGTCACAGATGCGCATGTACTTCAGGTACGCCGAAAAGAAGTCACATCCCAATACCCCTTCAAACTCCCTCCCCAATACTTCCAACAACACACCCGAACCCCGCGAGGGTGATACCTTGAATACCGTGTAGGACTGCGCGCGGAAACACCACGTCCAGAAACGCGCCGCGTTGTTCTTATGGCCCGTTTCGTCTACGTTGAGGATGTCCTCACCCCGAAGCAGTGTCATCAGTTCCCCATACGGTCCCTCCAGCGCCGCGCTGACCTTCTGGACGATCTTCGACAATTGTCCGCGCGAAACTGTCAGCCCCATCACGTCGCGCACGTACTTGCGAATGCTCGAAAACGAGGCGTGCAGCGCGGATTTCATGTACGCGATCTGCGCCGTCAGAACCGGGCCTATCAGCCCGCCCTGTTCCACCGCAGGCGGCAACGGCGCATAGTGTATCTTTTGGCAGTGGGCACACCAATACGCCAAACCCCGATGCTCTTCCACCTCAATCTGCGCGGGGATAACTTCCGCCTGTTGCACGATCCGCGCCCCGCGCTTGAGCAACTTCAGCTTACCCATACAGTCCGGGCATGCCTTGAGCGTGTGCGTATGCGTCGCCGTGACCGATGCGGCGTCAAAGGGCAACCGGCTGTGTTTGAGATGGCCGGGCTGCCCACCGCGTTTGCGTTTTCCGCCCGGCGTACTCGCGGGCGGCTTCGGTGGCTTGACGATATCACTCGAGGGCGGCTTGGACGAGGTCGAAGAGTTCTTCAATGCCTTGGCCAGCAGTATGCGGAGTTCTGCATTCTCCTTCTCCAATGCCGCAATGCGTTCCCCCTGCATACGAATCTGTTCCGCTTGCCACTGGACCACTACCCACAACTGCCGCTCCAGGTCGGTTCGCAAATCCGACTCCTTCAGGCACAATATATTGTGGGTTGGTGGCTTCATATGCGCTGTATATAGTATTTCCGGCTCTTTTGCAACAACTTTCTTGACTCACTCGCGATTTCTCTTGACAGGCGGCTAAACTACACCCTATAATGCCGTGAACGGTTACGTATCTTTGATATGCAGAAGTACCCGTTATGACAGGGAGGGAATGTTTCATGCAGAGGCGATTTTTCATCAGGCTGGTCGTGTTGTGTCTGGCTGTTGCCGTTGGACGGATGGCGGTGGCGGGTCCCGTGATCGGCAATATCCGGGCAAGCCAGCGGCCGGACAATTCGGGCATCGTCGACGTGTATTACGACCTCAGCGGCGGCGCGGGGCCAATGAAGGTCGACCTGTTCTTTTCAAGCAACAACGGGGCGGCGTGGAACATCATTCCGCTGCAAAACCTGTTGCAGGGCGATTTCGGCGCCAGTATTACCAATGGGACCAATCGCCACATCCAATGGGATGCCTTCCGCCAATTCCCGGAGGTCAGTTGGCAACAAACCCGGGCCAAGGTACGAGCGGCGGAGGTGGGCCAGACCATCACCATCATGTTGCCGGGAGGGGT
>CAIVKH010000180.1 GCA_903906425.1 uncultured bacterium | reverse complement strand
GACATCGTTGCGGCACTGGTTGATGGTGAGAGCACGCTCAAGACGTTCGTGCGGAAGAACGGCAGGCCCTTCCTAAAGGCGGAGAACCCGAAATACCCGGACTTGATGCCGGCCGAGGAGTTGATGATCCAGGGCGTGTTCAAGGCCCTCATTCGAAAGGCGAAGGAATGAAGCCGGTGCTGAAGATCATTTCGGGCGGACAGACCGGGGTGGATCGGACGGCTTTGGAATGGGCAATGGAGAACGGTGTGCCACACGGTGGCTGGTGTCCGAAGGGGCGCAAGGCCGAAGACGGAGCCATTCCACAAGGGTTTCAACTCAAGGAAACTGGCAGCGAAAATTATTCGATCCGCACGCGCCGGAACGTCCGCGATTCCGGTGGCACGGTGATTTTCTCCGAAAGCGGGGATCTGACCGGAGGAACCAAGGAGACAGCCGAATTTGCAAAAGAGATCGGTAAACCTTTGGCCCATCTCACGACGTCCATCGGCATCAATGAAGCCGCAACACAGCTCGATGCGTTTCTCCAACAACACGGCATCGTTGTGCTGAACGTCGCCGGACCGCGCGCATCGGAGGAACCCGGTGTCGGTCCCTTCGTCAAAGCGGTGCTCTCGCATGCTTTGAAACCATTGCTTCGATGAGAGATGATGTTACGGGTCATCGTGCATCTGGATGCCGACGCGTTTTTCGCATCGGTCGAGCAAGCCGCCGATCCTCGGCTTCGAGGAAAACCGGTTGCGGTCGGCGGTGAGCGGCGCGGCATCATCGCATCCGCTTCTTACGAAGCGCGAGAGTTCGGTGTTTACACGCCCATGCCGACGGCGCGGGCGCGCAAGCTCTGTCCCAAGCTCATCGTTCTTCCGGGCGATTTCGGGCGTTACGAGCAGTTCTCCAACTGGATGTTCAGCTACTGCTACGACTTTACGCCGGACGTGGAGCAGACCTCAATCGACGAGGGATATTTCGACCTGACTGCGAACCACCGCAAGCCGCCCATTGAGATCGCCCAAACGGTTCGCCGCGCCATTCAGCAGTCGCTAAAGATTTCGGTGAGTGAAGGCATGGGGGCCAACAAGCTGGTGAGCCAGATCGCGTCGAAGTTGAACAAACCGGCTGCGTTCCTCCAAGTGCCTGCCGGAGGCGAGGTGCAGTTCCTTCATCCGCTCCCGAACCGGTGGCTGCCAGGGGTTGGTCCGAAGACCGCTGCCCGGTTGGACACGGCTGGCCTCGCAAAGATTCGCCACATCGCGGCCACCCCCTTGGAGATGCTGGAGTTGCTGCTCGGCAGTCAGGCGCGGCAGTTGCGCCAATTCGCTCACGGCATTGACCAACGGCCGCTGATTCCCGCACGCGAGCCTCAGAAATCATTCAGCCAGCAGGAGACGTTCACCCAGGACCTGACGGACGAGGAATATATCGAAGCCACCTTGCGCCACATGTCAGACCACCTGTTTGCCAAAGTGCGCGAAGAGGGCCACAGCGTCCGCACCCTCACGGTCAAAGTCCGCTACAACGACATGGCCGAAGACCAGGTGAGCGAGAGCCTAACCGAACCAAGCGACCTTGAAACGGACGTATATGGGCGACTTCACTCAATGCTGCGCGCGGCGTGGAAACGTCGAGTGAGCCTGCGGCTCGTGTCGCTCAAGTTGTCGAATGTCTATGATGGCCGTTTCCGGAGCGAACTGCCTCTCGGAGCCTCCGGGCAACGGCAGGAGGCGCGAGCGCGTCTTGCCGTGGTAATCGATGAACTGCGCCGGGCGCACGGGCAGTCGGTGATTTTACGCGGACACGATTTCCGTCTCCGGCATCCTCCCCGCGGGGCACTCGATCTGGAAACTGACGGAGATGCCCGTCCCGTTGCTTACCGCCGTAAGCCAGAGCCTCACACCGTCGGCTGCTACCTTCCTCTGCGAGCGCACAGTTATTACTCATTCCTCGACTCAACTCTCTCACCCGCCGCGATTGTGGGACTCGCCAGGCAGCATGATTTGTCCGCCGTGGCCCTGACGGACACCGGCAATCTGCATGGCGCGGCCGTGTTCGTGCAGGCTGCGCAAGCAGCAGGCATCAAGCCCGTTTTGGGCACGGAGCTGCGCGTTGGCGACAAAACACTCCTGCTCTACATCGAATCCGCACGCGGCTATCACAATCTCTGCCGCCTCCTCTCCCGTCACGCCGAGCGCACGGCAACGGATACCGATGAAGCCTCGGTTGCGAACCAGCAACGCCGCCCATTTCGACGCGAAGAACTGGAAGGGCTGACGGCCGGCCTTATTGCCGTGAGCGCCGACCCCGGGTTGGCCGGTTTGTTTCCCTGTTCCTTTTACCGGCTGGTAGCGTCGCGCGACACACCGGACGATTTTCCGGCCGTGGCGTGCCCGGCCATCCACTACGCCACGCCCGACGACCGGCAGAAATTCGACATCGTGCAAAGCATCCGCACGCTGACGCTTCTGCGCGAGAAACATCCGGAAAAGCAAAGGGGAGGGCCGTTTCACTTCCGCACGTCCGCCGAGATGGTCGCGGCGTGCAAAGGAAATCCAGACTGGCTGCGGCACGCGCACGAAATCGCGGAACGGTGCAGTTTCCAGTTTCCGTTTGGCAAACCGCAGTTCCCCGACTTTCGCCCGCCGGACGGTTCAACCGCACGCGTCTTCCTGCACAGGCTTGTCCAGGATGGACTTCGCCGCCGCTATCGCGAGCGTGCTGCGCGATTTGCCCCGCAAGTCGAGGAGGAATTGAACATCATCGCGGCCGTAGGGTACGAAGCCTACTTCCTGGTCGTGTGGGACATCGTGCAGGAGTGCCGTATGCGCGGCATCGAATGGATCACGCGTGGCTCGGCAGCGGACTCGTTGGTCTGTTACTGCCTCGGCATCTCCGACGTT
>CAIVKH010000179.1 GCA_903906425.1 uncultured bacterium | reverse complement strand
TCCCCGTTGTTCCGAATGCTGTAGGAGAATGTAACGTGATCTCCATTCGCCACTGCCGCGCTCACGCCAACCGGCTCAAGGTCGGGGGCGTGCATTGTCAACGGGAACACCTTGGTATTGTTCGCCTCGTCCGATTCGATTACTGAATGACCGAGAACGCGAGTGTCGTCCGCAACGACAACGAAAAAAGCACCTGTCCCCGCCCACGTCGGGAAGAAACACTTGTTTGTCATAGTAACAGTCAGTCCCGGTCCCACACTTTCCATGGAGTTCCACACCACCCATGACCCGACATCCACGCCATTCGACGAAACACCCACATTGCATTCAAAGGGTGGGTTCGCCGGGACGTTCCCCTTGTTCCGAATGCTGTATGAGAACGTAACGTATTCTCCATTCGCCACTGCTGCGCTCACGCCAACCGGCTCAAGATCTGGTAGTTGCGCCCGTGCCCCGGCACACATCATAATTATCAATAGCGAAATGAAAAGGCTGCTCACGACACTATTCTTCGTCATCTTTCTCTCCTCTTTCTTGCCCAATAAGTGATTGTCTGGTTTTTGTGCTTTTCATGCGGATTGGGTGGATATCAAGTTTTTGTTGCTATCACCACCAAGCGGACAAATTTCTCAAAATTTCTCTCCAGAATGAAATCCCGCCCGGGGGCATCGGGCAAATTCGCATGAGGGTTTATAGCCGGATGTCCTGACCGCATAAAACAAAAATCGCGGGCCGCAAATCAGATTCCTCGTGCCGGTGCTTCGGACATCAGTCGGCTCGTCATGGTGGAGCGGCTTATCGGAAGGCGCTTCGGGTACGGCGGGCACTCCGCTGCCCGTCGTAAACGAAAACGGAGTCGCGCCCCCGCGCGGAAGCGCGTTGGGACAACGCGCTCCACCACATGCGGCTGTATCGGGGATTTTCCGAACTCATTTCGCGCAACTCCCCGACTTGCGCACGGAAATCCGGTTCTCTACGATGCGCGCAGTTAACAAGGCTTGGTTCATGCATCTTGCGAGTTCCATATTTTTGTTTCCGGCGGTGGCAACCCGTTCCGCGCCGCCGCCGCAGTCTTTCCAAATCCCGCCGCCCGATCTTGCCGCCTCGGTTGAAATTGCCGCCCCCGTTTCCGGTCCTGATGCCTCCGCTTTGGTCATTCGATCGGGGGCATGGATGATCCATTCCCGGGAACAGGTCATTGCGGCATGGGAATCAGCGGTCCATTCCCATCCCCAGATGAATTCTTCCCGGGAAAGGACGGTCCAGGGAAGTCCCCAGATGATTTATTCCCGGGAATGGACGGTCCAGAGATGTCCCCAGATGACTTTTTCCCGGGAATGGACGGTCCAGGGAAGTCCCCAGATGATTTTTTTCCAGGAAATTTCCATCCAGGGAAGTCCCCAGATGACTTTTTCCCGGGAATATATGATCCATTCCCCTGATAAAATCATCCAGGGACATGCCGCCACCGGCCGGGGCCCACTTGGTATTTCGTCAGCAAGTGAAACAATGAAACCTATAGATAGGAGAAAGATGAAATGAGCGCTCAGAATGATCCGGCCGGCGGCACCGAGGATGGGTTCCTCGACAAGCATGATTTGTTGAAGAACGGCCTTACCAAGCCGGAAGTGGTGGCGCTGAACATCAATGCCGCCGACATAGCCACGATCAATTCGGACAATGTGGACATGCACCAGAAGAAGTCGAATGCCGAATCCACCGCGGCCATCGCCCAGCAGGCGACCAAGGACAAGACCAATTCCATCGGCAACGGCAAGGCGAATTACCGCGAAATCCGCCAGCGCATCATGAAGAGCGCCGGCTATACCCCGGCCATCGGCGAACTGCTCGGCGTCGAGCGCACGCATTCCCAATCCGCCGGCGAAATGTCCAGTGACGGCCCGCAGCCCATCCTGCGCGGCAAGGCCCTTTCGACGGGCGGCGCAGAGATCAAGTCCAACAAGGGCGATGCGGAGGCGGTGGACATCTTCTGCAAGCGCGACGGCGACGCGGATTTGGTATTCCTCATGCGCGTGCTGCATTTCCCATGGGTTGATGAGCGCCCCCTGCTCGTGGCCGGCAAACCCGAGAAGCGGGAGTATCGCGCGCAGTTCATCCGCAAGAACAGGCCCTATGGCAACGTCAGCGCCACCATCACGGTGGTCGTCAGTGCCTGACTAACGGGACCGGGCGCAGACGAAGCCCGGCGTTCCCCAGTACGGAAGAAGAAAACCAGCCTGTGGCCGGTGTCGCATCCGCTCCCGCCGCCCGGCCCCTTTGCGGACACCTATCGCATCGCCGGCTATACCGACGGCCTCGTCGGCGCGTCCAAGCCGGAGTGCGATGCGCTGCGGCCCAAGTGGAACTCGGGTATCAAATGGGGCGACAAAAACAATCCCCAGCCCGGCAACTGGCGCTGGGGTGCGGGCGTCTCCGGCGGCGTGACATGGGACGGCACATTCTATCGCGACTTATCCCGCTACTCCGGCAGCGGCGAGTTATTCTGGGCATCCTATCTGAAGTCCGGCAGCGTGGCGGGAATGCAGGGCGGCTTCTGGATCAACTTCGGTTCGGGCTGGTCGCACTTACTCAATGACGACCCCGCCCAAATCCTCGGCGGGGCTTCGCAGAGACTTTTCTGGGATGCAGCAGCGGGGAACTGGAAGCTCGTGATTGAGGCAACGATGTTCGTGACGTTCGAAGTTGTGAATGTATGGACCGGCATGAAGACCGGCGGCAACGACCCCACCGGAACTTACTCACGACTTAGCGGCCTGGACCCCGTCGCGACACTCAGCATCGAAGCGCAATGACGTATGGAGTGATGGCGGCCCCGCCATCACAAGAAAGAAGTGACGGCGGGGACGCCGTCACTCCATAAGCGGGTCGCATCAGCGGCCCCGACCGCGTCGCGATGCCGGCGATCGGGGCGGCAACGCGGTGGTCACGGCATCGGGAATGGCACGCCAAGCAGCGCGCTGATTTTCCGGCTGAATGCCGCGCGTTCCGCGGCCGCGAATTTCCGCGCCGCCTTCGCGCCCGCACCGAGCCGCACGAAATCGAGACCCGCCGTCGCGCCTTCGTGTTTCTTCTTCGCGATGGCTTCGAACGGATCGCACGACTGCAATTCGTCGAGGTGTTCTTTTACGTAATGATAGGCGTCGCGGAAGGGCATCCCCTGCCCCACCAGTTCAATCGCCCGGTCCGTCGCAAAGACATCCGGCGTGAAACCCCGCAGCAGCGCGTCCCGGTCCGGCGTCATGCCCGCGATCATCGGCGACATAATCCGCAGGCACGCCCGCGTCGTCGCGATGCCTTCCATGAAAAATTCCTTCGCGTCCTGCAGGTCCCGGTTGTATCCGGTCGGCGATCCCTTCACCAAATTGAAGACCGCCGCCGCGCACGCCTCGACCTTCGTCGCCCGTGCCCGCACCAGCTCGCACACATCCGGATTTTTCTTCTGCGGCATGATGCTGCTGCCCGTCGTGAATTCCGGCGGCAGCGAAAAATACCCGAACTCCGGCATCGTAAAAATCATCAGGTCCTGCGCCAGCCGCGAGAGCGTGAGCATCACCTGGCTCATCGCCGCCAGAATCACCGACTCCATTTTGCCCCGGCTGTTATTTGCGTAGAGAACATTGTGAACCGTTCCCGCGAACCCGAGCAAATCGGCCACCAGCTTCCGGTCAATCGGCAGCGGAACGCCGTAGCTGGCCGCCGAACCGAGCGGCGATTTGTTGTTCAACTCGTATGCGCATTTCAGCAGCGCGATGTCATCCGTCAGCGCCTCCGCAAACGACGACGCCCACAAGCCGACCGAACTCGGCATCGCCGGCTGCATGTGCGTCCGCCCGACCATCGGCAGCTTCGCGTGTTTCTTCGCGAACGCCAGCAGCGTCTCCGCCAGAACCGCCGCCTCGTCCATCGCGCCGAGCAATTCCTGTTTGCCGAACAGCCGCAGATCGAGCGCGATCTGGTCATTCCGGCTCCGCGCCGTATGAATTTTCTTTCCGAGATCGCCGAGCTTTTCCGTCAGAGTCCGCTCGACCGCGAGGTGAACGTCCTGATCCTCCATCGTGATCTTGAACTTTCCTGCCGCAGCCTTGTGGATAATTTCCGCCAGCTCCGCGATCACCGCACGCCGCTCGCCCTCCGAAAAAAGCCGCGGCTTCACCGGCATCCGCGAAAGCATCGTCACATGCGCCGCCGAACCGATGCAGTCCGCCGCGACGAGCGCCTGGTCCAAAACGATGTCCTTGCCCGCGGTGAACGTCAGCACATCCGCGCTGACCACGCCGACTGTTGTTTTCCGATGTTGTTTCGTGCTCATAAAAATTCGGCCGCACTCTAGCGGGAGCCTCCGCAGTTTCCAATCATTGGAATTTTGCCCCTCCCCCCTTTTCCAATGATTGGAAGCTTGCGCTCCGCGCTTTTTCCAATCATTGGAAGTTTGCGCGCGGCGAGGCTACGCGGCGCGCATCTTTTGCGCTGCGATATCCGCGGCGCGCAGACGGTCCGGTTTCAGGTGTCCGCTGAATTCTTCCGGCCACGGGAAATAGGCGACGGGGATTTTGAACTTGGGCAGCCATTCGCCGAGGCGGGCCGCCAGCGTCTTTGCGGATGGCAGCGCGCCGTCCGCGCGCAGAAACGCCGCGGGCCGGGAACCGAATTCGGGATCGGCCACCGGAACGACGAGCGACTGCTCGATGCCCCCGAGCCGCGCGATTGCGTCTTCGATTCCCTCGGGATGAATATTTTCGCCGCCGGAAATGAACATGAAATCTTTGCGGCCGCGGACGGTCAGATAGCCCTCGGCGTCGAGCGAGCCGATGTCGCCGGTGTGGAACCAGCCGTTCTTGTCGCGCGCGTCGCGGACGCCCTCGGGCCCGACATAGCCGAGAAAGAGCGTGTCGCCGCAAACGAGGATTTCGCCGTCGTCCGCGATGATCAGGTCGCGATTGCGCAGGAGACGGCCGCTGGTTTCGCGTTTCTCGGGCGGCGAATCCGGCCGCATCGTGGCGACCTGCGAGGCCATTTCGGTGAGACCATAGGAAGAAAAGACCGGCAGATGCCGCTGCCGGGCCGCGGCCAGCAGCGCGGAACTTGCAGCGCTTCCGCCGAGCAGTACCGCCTTCACGCATGCAAATGAGTCCGGCAACTTTTCGTTGCGAAGCAGGCGGTATAGCTGCGTGGCCACGAGCGAAAGATGCGTGGAGCGGAAGCGGCCCTGCGCCACCTCGATGCTCTCTCCCGCCGACGGCACCGCGACGGCCGCGCCGGCGTGCATGCAGCGGAAAAGAATGCCGAGGCCGCCGACGTGATAGAGCGGCAGCGTCAGCAGCCAGCGGTCGTGCGAGGCGAGGCGGAGGTTTTGATTCGAACCGAGGGCGCTGTAGTAGAGATTTCCGTAGGACAGCAGCGCGGCGTGCGGCGTACCGGAACTGCCGGACGTGAAAACAATCGCCGCGGGCTGTTTCAAATCCATGCGGACATGCCGCTCGGGCAATTCATTTGAGAACGCGAGCAATTCATCGGGCCGCAGATTCCTGATGCCGCCGATGGCGGGCGCGGAATCCGCGATCACAAATGTGCAACCGATGCGCGAAAGTTGTTCGACGATCAATTTCTCCGGCCATCGCATGTTCACGGGAGCGGCAACCGCGCCGATGCGCATGAGCGCGGGAAGCAGTACGAGATGACGCCAGTCGTTCTCCAGCCATATCGCGACGCGCGCGCCGCGACCGACGCCCGCGGCGCGAAGATGGACGGTCGCGAAAAGAACACGCTCCTCGAATTCGTGATAAAGCAGGCGGCGGTCCGCCGTGATGATGGCCGGCTCGTGGCGCGAAATGTCCGCGGCCTCGGCCAGCAGGCACTTCACTTCAGCCACGACAAACCTCTTTCAACAACTCCGCGCGAACCTGGATGTGGCGAAGATTGGCGAGATAAAAACAGCCGTTGACGATTTGCAGCGGCTCGGCGAGCAGGTCGTCCTCGAAATAGGAATAGGGATCGAGGCCCGCGGCCTCTTCCGGCCGCTGAATGAACGCCGCCAGCGCCGCAAGCCCGAGCGTGCCGACTCCGCTTTCGTACGACGAACTCACCACCGGCATCGCACCGATGGACACGGCCGCATTCGCAAGGTCAACGCACGACCGGAACCCACCCGCGAGCGTCGGCTTCAAGATCACCGCGGCCACACCCTTGATCTTCGTCCACAGCGCCGGCTTGGATTCGATCACCGTCTCGTCGAGGGCGAGCGGAATCTTCGTCAGGTCATGAAAGGCCGAAAGGGCGCTCGGATTGTTCAGAGGTTCCTCGATGAATTCAATCGAAGTTCCCTCGATCAGCTTGCAGAAACGCGTCGCGTCTTCAAGCGACCAGCCGCGATTCGCGTCGAGCCGGACCCGCACATCGGCACCGAGATCGTCGCAGAGGCTTTTGACCAGGTGCGCATCGGCCTCGGGACTCTTGCGGCCGATCTTTATTTTCACCGTGCGATAGCCCGCCAGCCGCAGACGGATCGCGCGCGCGATCTGCTCGTGAGAATCGCCCGAAAGCAGCCCGCAAAGGCGTATCCGGTCCTGCGCGCCGCGCGACACCATTTGATGCAGCGGCAATTTTTCGCGGGACGCTGCGATGTGACAGGAGGCCTGCTCGATGCCAAAGCGAATGGACGGCGCGCGCATCGAGAAGAGCGCGTCCGGAAATCTTGAGCACCACAACCGCGCCACCGTTTCGCCGTTGCGGATCACGTCCGCCAACGATTCCCGGCTGAATCCGGGCAGCGGCGCGATCTCGCCCCACCCCTCGACTCCGTCGTCGTCCACAAGCCTGATCAGCAATCCTTCGCGATGCGTCAGCGTTGAATCCTTGACCGGCAGCGGCTCACGAAACGGCAGTCTGTACGTGAAAATCTGGAATGTTCTTTTCTTCATACGATGCAGCCGACTGAATACATCGCTGCATAAAATAGCAAAACTTTTCCGGTTTGCCCCAGCACGGGATTGAGCGCCGCGCCCTCGCGCGACCACATCAGCCGGAGCGTCGGAAACGCGGACACCATCGCGCAGGCACTGGCGAGGCAAGCCGGCCTGCCATTGAAAAACACTGCGTTGACCACCGGGGAAATTGTGCAGCCGGCAAATATGCAGAATGTGTACTGCCAGCGCGTGAACGTTGCGCCGAAGCGGACGGCCAGCGTCCGCTTGCCCGCCCGCGCGTCACCTTCCATGTCGCGCAGATTGTTCGCCACCAGAATGCCGACTGCGAGCAATCCCGGACTGATTCCCGCGATGAGGGCCGCCGGCGTCACGTGCAGCGCCTGCACGAAATATGTTCCGGCCACCGCCACCGGCCCGAAGAATATCAGCACGAACAAATCGCCAAGCCCGATATACGCCAGCGGCTTCGGCCCCGCCGTATATGCAATGCCGGACAGAATTGACGCGACGCCAATCGCCATGATCGGCCAGCCGCTGCGAAGAATCAGATACACGCTGCTCGCCACGGCGAAGGCGAACGCAAAAATCGTCGCCATCTTCATCGCCTGCGGCGTGACGAGTCCCGCCTGCGTCGCGCGCACCGGACCGATGCGTTCCTTGTCCGCGCCTTTTTTGAAATCGCAGTAATCGTTGCAGAAATTCGTCGCGATCTGAATCGACACCGCCACGAGCAATGCCGCAATCGAAGCCGCCGCCTGAAATTTTCCATCGGCAAATGCGAGTGCCGATCCGATCATTACCGGCGCAATCGCCGCACCCAGCGTCTTCGGTCGGGCCGCGTGGAACCAGATTTTCGCGCGGCTGTTCATGGCCGCTTCGGAAATTTCGAGAAGTCCGGCTTGCGTTTTTGCACGAAGGCGTCGCGGCCCTCCTGCGCCTCTTCGCTCATGTAATAAAGCATCGTCGCGTTGCCCGCGAGTTCCTGCAATCCGGTCTGACCATCGCAATCCGCGTTCATCGCCGCTTTCAAACAGCGAAGCGCCAGCGGAGACTTTTCAAGAATTTCGCGGCACCACTTCACCGTTTCGTTTTCGAGTTCGGCGAGCGGAACGACGACATTCACCAGTCCCATTTCGAGCGCCTGCTGCGCGTTGTATTGCCGGCACAAAAACCAGATTTCGCGCGCCTTTTTCTGCCCGACGCAGCGCGCCAGATACGACGAGCCGAAGCCGCCGTCGAACGAACCAACCTTCGGACCAGTTTGTCCGAAAACTGCGTTGTCCGCGGCGATCGTCAGATCGCACACGACGTGCAAAACGTGGCCGCCGCCAACCGCGTAGCCGGCAACCATCGCGATCACCGGCTTCGGGCAGGTCCGAATCTGCCGCTGGAAATCCAGCACGTTCAAATGATGCCGGCCCTTTTCATCCTTGTAGCCCACATCGCCGCGAATCTTCTGATCGCCGCCAGAACAAAACGCCTTGTCGCCCGCGCCTGTCAAAATGATCACGCCGATATTTTCATCCATCCGCGCATCGTCCAGCACCTCTATCATCTCGCGCACCGTCTGCGGACGAAACGCATTCCGCACCTGCGGCCGGTTGATCGTAATCTTTGCGATCCCTTCCGCCTTGTGAAAAAGGATGTCCTCAAATTTCCCCGCCGCCTGCCAGTTGATCGCGCTCATTTTTTCGAACTCCAAAACTTCCAATCATTGGAACCCACCGTCATCGCGAATTTCCAATCATTGGAAACTCGCGCAACGCCGCCAGAAAATCGGCCCGGTTTTCTTCATGCACGGCATGACCGGAATCGCGGACGATACGAAGCGACCCGCGCGGACACAAGCGCGCCACGCGCGAGCCGATGTCGCAATATTTTTTGTCGAGTTCGCCTGCGATGAAAAGCAGAGGCGCGCGCCATTCCGCGAGACGCGGCCAGAGAGACAGAATGAAGCCGGGCGAGAAATCACGAAGGTTGTTCGCGAGCAAATGTGAATCGCCCGAAAGGCGGCGCGCCTTGATTTGCGCCAATAAATCCGGCTTCGCGCGAAGACTCGCGAACAAATCCTGCGCGTACCACGCGTCGAGAAATTCCGCAAGGCCCTCGCGCTCCAGCATCGCCGCCCACTTCTCATCCGCCTCGCGGCGCGCAATGCGGTCGTGCGAATCGTCAATTCCCGGTGACGCCGATTCCAAAACGAGAAACTCGACCAGTTTCGGATGCCGCAGTGCGAAATGCAACGCGAGCCGGCCGCCGAGTGAATAACCAATCAGTCCGCAACGCGAGACGTGGAGTTGCGAAAGCAGTTCATGGAATGATCCGGTGAAATTCAAGGTGGCACGGCCGTCAGGCCGTTCATCGGACGCCCTCACGGGCGCGCTACCACGAGAAGAACCGTACCCCGGAAGATCAATCGCGATGCAGCGAAATTCGTTCGCGAGTTCTGACATCACTGGCCGCCAGTCTTCCGCACAGCCGAGAAAACCGTGGAGAAAAATCAGCGCCGGCGCGTCAACCGGACCGAGTTCGATGTGCGCCAGCTTCATGCCTGTTTATCAACGGCCTTCTTCACCGCCGCTTGAATCTCGCGATGAATCCGCAGATTTTCTTCACGATTCGTCCGCACCTCAATCAGCGTCGCGCCGTTTCGCCTGCAGGCGTCGCGATAGGCCGATTCGAAATCCTTCGCAGTTTTCGGCTGCGCATATTCGATTCCGAACATCTTCGCCGCGTTTTCTAAACCAAGCCCGTGCGGCGTGCCGAAGATTTTTTCGAAGTTCTTCGGGAACTGCGCGACCGATAAAAACGAGAAGATACCACCACCATTATTGTTGATCGCGACGATGACGAACGGTTGCTTCGCTTCGCGAATCAGCGCGAGCGAATTCAAATCGTGCAACAATGCGAGATCGCCGATCAGCAGTGTCACCGGCGAACTGTTGGCGATGGCCACGCCCGCCGCCGATGCAACGGTTCCGTCAATTCCGCTCGCGCCGCGATTGGCAAATACCCCGGCGGTCACGCCGTGGCGCGACGCGTACATGTCGGCATCACGTACGGGCATGCTGCTGGAAAGAAAGATGCGGTGTTCCGAAGGAAGAAAACGCGTCACAACGTCAATAATCCAGGGCTCGGAAAGTGGATGCCGTTCAATCGGAGCACTCAATTCTTCCTCTACCCGCGCGTCGGCCCGTTGCCACGAACGCAACCAAGATGCTGGGCTCGAATTTTTCAGTCGCGGACGCAGGCAACGCGACGCCCAATGAACATCAGCCGACCAGCGATGTGTCACGGCAAGTCCGGCATCGATCCTGTCGATTCCCGGCGCGACAACAGCATAGACTTTGGGCCGTGAACGGTTGATCCATTCCTGAATTCGTTTGGAAACGAGCCGAGTTCCAAACTGCACGACAACTTCAGGCGCATGAGTTGCCGCGAATTTTTCGGAAAGAAGCAAATGATCGCCGCGAGAAATGACGCGATTCTCGGCGCCAAGCCGGAGACTGGATCGAATATCGGCCATAACGGGCCAACCGGCATCATTTGCCAGTTCCAGAACAGCTGCCGCCTCGTGAGATCCTGTCAGTCCGGCTGCGACAATCAGTCCACGTATTTTCGCGCGCGGCAGGATGTCTTCTATCAGATGGCAGTGGACGGTCATCTGCATCGGCGAGGCATATCGAGTAAACGGCACGCCAGATTGCATCCATTTTTTCAAATCATCGGCAATTCGCTTGCGGTCGAATTCGAGCGACTCGGGCGCCAGCGGTTCGCGGTATTGGCAGTTGAGATGAACTGGTCCCGTCGCTGCGCGAGCGAAAGTCTGATCAATCGTCGTGAGGACAAATCGCGGCGAAATCTTTTCGTCAGGGCACGGCACGTCGAAGAACCAGCGGACGTAGTCGCCGAAGATTTTGACCTGATCAATTGCCTGATTTGCGCCGCAGTCGCGAAGTTCGGGCGGGCGGTCGGCGGACAGCAAAATCATCGGGACGTGATCCATCGAGGCTTCGATGACGGCAGGGAATAAATTTCCGACGGCGGTTCCAGATGTCGTGATGACGGCGGCGGGAATTCCGGTGGCGCGGGCGCAGCCGAGCGCGGCGAAGGCGAGACCACGCTCATCGAAGTGGACGATCATTTTCGCGCGTTTGTTTCCGGCGACGGCGAGCGCGAGCGGAGACGAACGCGAACCGGGCGCGACGAAGAAATGAGTGACGCCGTTGCGGATCAGTTCTTCGATCATCAACTGCGCCCAGAGATGATTCAGATTTGGAGCGTCAATTTTCACGGTTGCGTGAGCGCTGAAATGAAGTGGCCGATTTTGATTTCGACTTCGTTCCATTCGGATTCGGGATCGGAACCTTCGACAATACCTGCGCCGGAGAACAAACAAAGCCGCGAACCGAAGACTGCGCCGCAGCGGATGGCAACGGCAAATTCGCTGGCGTCGCGGTTGATCCAGCCGACAGGGGCGGCGTACCAGCCGCGGTCGAAACTTTCGAGTCGTGCGATTTCGTCGAGTGCGGCTTCACGCGGATACCCGGCGACGGCGGGCGTCGGGTGAAGGCGCGCGAAGAGATGTTCATCGCTGATGCCGGGCGCTAGTTTGCCGACGAAGTGCGTGACGAGATGCTGGACGTGGCCGAGCTTTGCGACATGCGGCGCGGGTTCATGTTTGAGGCCGATGCAGATCGGGGCGAGCGCCTCGTTAATTCCCTGAACAACGATGGAATGTTCTTCGCGCTCTTTCTTGTCGCTCAAAAGTTCGTTCGCAAATTTGTGGTCCTCGGCGTCGCTTGCGCCGCGCGGGCGCGTACCGGCGACGGCTTCGCTGAGGACTTCGTCGCCGATGCGGGCAAAAAGGCGTTCGGGCGGCGCGCCCATGAAGGCGACGCGTCCGCCGGCATGGATCGCGCAGAAATGGTAGCAATCCGGGGTTGTTTCGCGCAGGCGCATGAGCAGTTCGAAGGCGTCGAGCGGCTGGCCGAAGTCGAAGCAGGCGCGGCGGGCGAGGACGAGTTTTCGGAGCCGTTTGTCCGAAATGGCGCGGCTGGCTTCGGCCACGGCGGAAAGCCACGCCTTGCGGTCGGGCGTATCCATGCGGACGGTCGGCCTGGGCAGCGGGCCGCGCGGCTGACGAGGTTCGACGGCGATGCCGGACAGCGCCGCGAGTGTGGCGGCGGCGGAACCGGCGTCGCCTGCGCCGAAATTGCAAGCAAGTGCGACGGCATCGCCGCGGCGGACAAGTTCGACCTGCGGAAGCAAGAACCGGTACACGCCGAAGGCGCGCCAGGTCTGGTCGGTGGCGTGCCAGTCGCCGAAACGGAAACCGCCGAAGTAGCGGATTTCGGGGTCGCAGTTTTCCAATCGTTGGAAAATCTGGTGAAAGACATTTCCAACGGTTGGAAATTCGGCTGACTTGAGTTCGTCGGCCTCGCCGATGGCGGCGACTTCGAGGGAGCCGTCGCGGGCGGACCAGTAGCCTTTTATCGGATGATGCTGCGCGGCGAGCCAGGCGAGCGGGGAGATTCCGCTGACGGGAATTTCGACGCGGATGAAACGCGTGCCAGTCTTCGCGGATGCGGCGCGGGCCGCGGCGATGAGCTGGTCGCGGGCTTTTGCCAGCGGATTTTTCATTTCGCAATCTCCGGTTTGTCGCCTTGATAAATTGTCGCGATGCCGAGCGACAGCGGGTGATGCCGCACCGCCGCAAATCCGGCCGCGCGCATGAGGCTACAAAATCCGTCGCCGCAGGGAAAGGTCTCGATGGTCTGGTTGAGATAGCGGTAGGCGGAGCCGTCGCCGGAAATCAGTGCGCCGAGGCGCGGGAGGATGTGGCGCAGATAGAAAAGATAAAACGGCCGGAAGGCCCGGTTGGGCGGAAGCGAAAACTCAAGGATGAGTGCGCGCCCGCCAGGTTTGAGGACACGGAGCATGTCGCGGAGGCTGGCCGGGACATCGAGGACGTTGCGGATGCCGAAGGAAATCGTGACGACGTCAAATGCTCTGTCAGGTTCCGGAATCGCGCCGGCATCGCCGGTGCGAAGCTGAAGCTTCCCGGCAAGGCCGCGTCGCGAGATCTTTTCGCGGCCGATGGCGAGCATTTGTTCGGACATGTCGAGGCCGGTGGCCCGCATAATCCGTGCATCGGACTCGACGAGGGCGATGGCCTGGTCGGCGGTGCCTGTGGCGAGATCAAGCAACGTGAGTGGCGACTGCGACGGCAGGAGTCGCGCAATTTTCTTCCGCCAGCGGACGTCCGTTCCGAAGGAAAGCAAGCGATTGAGCAAATCGTATCGCGGGGCGATGCGGTCGAACATGCGCCAGACTTCGTGGCGGGAAGGTTCCTCTGTTGTCTTTGCGTTCACGATTTGCAACGTAGTGTCTACCGGCTCACTTTGCGAGTGCGGGCAGCAATCCAAACGAAAAGCCCCGCGATTTTTTCGCGGGGCTTTTTACGAACTGGCGTCGCGGCGGGATCAGAATTTGTAGATTCCCTTGACTGTCACGTCGGTCTGGTTTTCCGCCTGGACCCATCCGTACACGTAGGCGCCGATGGTTAAACGCTCGCTGTATTTGTACACGAGGCCGCCACCGCCGCATTTCGGCTGGTGGACGTTCTGCTCGTTGTTGTCCTGGACGATCTTTCCTTCAGCCAGCGCGGCGAGCCGCTCGCTCAGGTCATAGACGACAGAGCCGGCGAATATGGTGGAATCGCTCGATGTGCTGTTGCCCGACTCGAAGCCGCCGTTAACCGCGTAGCTGGCGTCGAGGATGAAGCTGATCTGGTCATACATCTTGGCACCGCCTGAAATGCCGAACGTAAAAACATTGTCGCCGTAGCCGGTGCCCTTGTCGCCGTCGCCGGTGTTGAACGAGGCGTCCACATGAGGGACGATCCACGGATAGCCGAAGATGTCCTTGTAGGCGAGCAACTGGAGGCCGGCCTTGATGTCGCCGAGGCCGGCACCATCGCTGCCGCCATCGCGCGACGAAAAGGCCAGCGGCACTTCGCCATAGACGGCCAGATCGGGAAGCAGGCCGTAGCGGACGGTCGGGCCGACGGTCACCAGGCTGTAGCTGTCCTTGTCGAACTGGCGGTCCACAAAATTCACGCCCGCTTCGATCTGGTGCAGCTCGGGGAACTTGTTTTCCAGTGTCAGCAGCGTGCGCTGCTCCTCGCCATAGCTCAACCCTGCGGCTGCCAGCAGCGCGGATGAGGCCAACAGAAATCGTTTCATCATCGTCATGTCTCCTTCGACTTGTTGCAAATTTCCGCGCAATCTAGCGGGACGCCGCGCCGATTTCTACAGAAAAAACGCGCAACCTTTTTTCCAATGATTGGAAACTGACGCGCCGGCACTACTGTCCGGCGTAAAACTCCTGAAAACAAAGCTGATTCTGAAGGGGGGCCGGTTCAGATTGGTAGAGATGGTGAGCAAAGGCCTGTGAAAT
>CAIVKH010000178.1 GCA_903906425.1 uncultured bacterium | reverse complement strand
CTTTTGCGAGTATGCACTACGCGACACATCAGGACGCGGCGAAGCTGGCCGCGATCTTGGGGCACAGCGGCGGGGTGGAAATTCTATTCCGCTATTATCGCGGATTGGTGAAGAAAACCGAGGCGGCGCGTTTTTGGGAAATCATGCCGAACACAGAGGGCAACATCATTCAGATCGCGACAAGGGCGGCCTGATTGGCAGACGCCACCGGAACATGCTGGCATTGATAATCCCATGTAGAAGATCGCGTCGTCGCACGTCGCCGCAAAGGAAACGCTTGCTTTTATGCCGCCAATGACTATTGTGCGCACCAACTCGCATTGACGGAAAGAAACCGTAGAGGCGAGAAGAACCTTAGAGCGGCCATCAGGTAGCCTGGGTTTGTGTAACAACAAACAACAGGTGATTGCGTGGTCAACAAAAACTCAAGGGTGTGTGAAGCCGGAAGCGCGTTGACGCCGGGGCTCGAGATTTCGAGCGCTGGCGTTTTTTTGTGCTCAAATACCGAAACCCGCCAGGACTCGAAAAGTCGTGGCGGGTTTTTTCATGCAGACAATAGATTTCGATTTTGGGGCACGATGCGCGAACATGGCTCGTGCCGCATTGTGAGGGTGCAATGATGAAAGCGGCAAACGGCAATAAGGCGAACACCGATTCGAGGGAAAAATTTATCCGTGAATATCGCCCCGAATGGATGCGGCGAGAATCGGCGGCCGCGTATCTTAACATCAGTCCCAGGTGCTTGTCGGAATGGCAGAAACGTCGACTCATTCCCTACGTCAAAGCCGGGCGCAAGTGCGTTCTATTCAAACGGGCTGATTTGGACAAAGCAATGGATCGTTTAACCGTGGAGGCCGTCTGATGACCCGACAAACCATAGCCCCCGCCGCCATTCCGTGCGAGACATTTTGCCATCGGTGTCAGACAAACACGCCGACGGCGATCATCCCGCTTGCCGGCGGGCATCTGGGAAACTGTTGTGCCCGCTGTCGGACCTGCCGGCGCGGACGGCCCTATGTCGGCCGCCGTGACGCTGAAAATTTCAACCGCAATCCGATGCCCGACCGGGCCGATGGAAATTGCCATGCAACCGCAGCCAAGGTTTGAACTTCGCACGGGAAAACCGATCAAGCCGTTCTTCTGGATTTCGGAATATGAACGGCAACATATCGCACGAAATGGCGGCGGTGCGTATGAAATCGCGGTATGGGCTGGACTGGTGAGCCTGGCAAATTCGCGACGATCTCCCACTTTCAAAGCAACGGTGTGTGAAATCGCACAGTGCTCAGGTTGCAAGTACCGCAAAGCGTATGACGTGATCACGTGGATTGCCGACATCGGACTGTTAAAGAAATCGGCGGAATACGGGATCGACGGATGCACTTACACCCTATGCACAATATGCAAAGGTTCAAGCCTGCCACCCATGCACAACATGCAAAGGCGGTCAGCCCACCGTGCAAAGGTTCCCCCTGCACACCATGCAGACAGGATTCAAGAAAATATGATTTCAATAAACGAAGCCCTCGTGGCGAAGGCGCTGCGTTCCGAGACTAAAAACACAGAAGCGGAAAACTGCGGCACTGGAAACGGGACGGGAAAACCTTTCGCTCAGCAACCGCGCGAGATCGAGCCGACGATGGATGAAATTGAAAGAGCCAAGAAGAGTTTTGCGGAAAGAAAACAAAATGAAGTCGTGCGATTCGTCGCGACAAACTCTTTCCAAGGAAGAACGACGGATAAACTCGAATCGTTAGCCGAATCCACGGCAGAAGAATCGCTCCGCCATATTTGCGCCACTGTGTACGCAAAAGGAAATGCACAAAAGCAACCTTGGTCAGCCGAAAAGCGTGCTGCCGTCCTGACCTCGCGTCTGCAATCCGTCATCACAGCCGAAGCCGCTGCTTAGAATAAACAGGATCGCACAAAACGGCTACCGTAAGCGCGCCGCCCCCTGCGGCCCCTGCCTCACGAGAAGATCACGAGAAGAAAAACTAAACTAAAACAACGGATACCAAATCAATTCAAGCAACGCACACCACGGACAGGCCCGCGAACACACGGCAACATGAACAACTTCTGCTGCACCCCGATGCGAGAAGTGCCAGCGACAAACGAGCGAATACGGTGCGAGCGACATGGACGCGGTAATGAAACCATGTCGCTAGTTCTTCCTGCAAGTGCCACCCGAACCCGACGAGGGTTAAAGGAACATGTACGTGTTGGCATCTTCATTGAAAAGTAGGGTTTGAAAGTACTGAGTATTACGGGAACGAGAAGACACGGGCACATGAAGATATAGAGGCAGGGGCCGCAGGGGGCGGGATGATTTGGGTTGTTTTGACAGCCTGTGAGTCGACGCACTGCGAGACGGATCGGAGGACGTTTGCCGTGAACGGCGGCGTTTGACGATCCGCCGTCACCGTGCAAGCAGAGTGCGTGTTGATGGGGGTTTGAGCATTGCTGATGATTGCGAGATGTGAACGTCAGAAATCGGAAATCAATGGCCTGAAGTGATCGCCCGCCGAAGCAAGGAGGGATTCGCGCGCCCGCCCGCGCGCGCGTAATAGATGGGATGAAAAGAGAAAATCGGGCTGGGAGGTACGTCCGACAACAGTTGCGCTATTGAAAGCGCTCGCCGTTGGACATTGTGAAAGAAAATGCTGGACGAACATTGGCGTGCGAGGGCAACCCTCTTCGACACGCTCGTTCGATGCGGCAACGGCTGGGCCGCGCGCGCTACGGGAGGTGTATCGCCGCAGCCTCGACACGCACCACATCTTCTCCGTGGATGAATAATACTGGGAGGATCGCCCGCGCTGCTACACCGCGCTGCACGCCGTGCGGCGCAAGGGCGGCGACATGACGGACTGGTTGGAGTATTTCGCGCGCGTCTGGCTGGCATTTCCTATTCGCCAAGAATCACGCTGACCGCCTTTAGAAGCTGTGACTGAGAATCTTCCCTGCGTGGATTCCACGCGATGCAGAGTTGACGAGTGTAGGCGGATAGGAATGCAAACTGGAACTTCTTCACAGTCGCGCCGCGAAATTCCGCCTCGGCGATTTCCGGCAGGATCGCTGCGGCTACGCCGCCCGCAACGGCTCGTGCGGCCTGCGTAAACGACGAACATCTGATTGCAATATTCAGCGACACGCGCGCCTTTTCCGCGGCTAAGCCAAGTTGCTCGCGAAATTGTCCGCCAACGGAAAGTGCGAGCGGGATCTCCGCGAGTTTCTTTGCGACATTTTGCGGCGTGACACCACGTGCGAATTTGTCTGGTACGAAAAGCACATACCTGAGCGAAAATAGTTTCTCCATCTTCAATGGCGCGGTCACTGCATCTTGACGAACGATTCCAATATCCAACGTCAGGTCACGCAACTTCTCGATGGCGTCTGCGGTGCGGGTGTTCATCAGAGTAATGTTTGTCAGCGGGAGCGCGGCACGCACTTTTTCGAGGCGTGGCATCAACCACCATTCGATCATGCTGTTGCCCGCGCCGATTACAAGTTCGCGCGGCGAGTTCTGACACGTGCCGGCAAATCCCGACAGATTTTCCAGGGCTTCGCGCGCGATCAAAACGAGCCTTTTTCCGTTGGTGTTCAGGCACAGTGACCGACCGCGACGGTCCGCCAGCTTCGTTTTGAAGAAGGCTTCCAGTTCTTTAATCTGCCGGCTGTATTGCGCCATCTGCGATGGCGAACCATCTGCCGCGCGTGTCATGCTTCCTGAATCAGCAATCGCCACAAGCGTGCGCAGACGGTCGAGCGAAAGTCCGCCCGATTGAAACAACTCCTTATACTTAATCATCGAGTTAATAATATTACCGTTAAACATATTGTCCAGTATTCATTCGGTGGTAGTGTGGCATCGTCATGAAAACAGAAGAAAAAAGATACGAAGGGTTCGACATCATCGGCGACATACACGGGCGGGCGGCAGAACTGAAAATGCTACTCAATCGGCTGGGTTACACGGAACATTATGGTTGCTTCCGCCATCCCAGACGACAGGCGGCGTTCGTCGGCGATTTTGTGGACCGCGGGCCTGATGTAGGTGGGGCGCTCCAAATCGTCAAAAGGATGACCGATGAAGGCGCGGCGCAAGCCGTCATCGGCAATCACGATTACAATCTGTTGTGCTGGTACAAACCTCACCCCATAGAAGAGGGGAAATTTCTTCGTGACAGAACGAATGAGAAGTACCGAAAGCAGCAAGCGCGAAGCATCGAGTTCTTCGACGCCAAACCCGAACTTCAAGAACTGTACTTCGGCTGGCTTTTGGATTTGCCTCTCATCCTCGACCTCGGCGGCGCGCGGGTCATTCACGCCTGCTGGAATGAGAAGAAGATGGCCGGTTTGAACGGAGCACGCACATTGACTGAAGTGGGATTCGGCAGTTTCGAACGCAAACAAAATACGAAAGGTGATGCGCTGGCGATCCTGCTCTGCGGCCATGAAATGACTCTGCCCGGTGAAATACGGCGCGAGGATAACAAGGGATGCGTTCGAAATGAAATGCGGGTGAAATGGTGGCTCAATCAACCCGGCGCGACACTCGCCGATCTTGCGTTAAGCATGAGTGATCCGGTTCCAGGCAGCCCCGTCGCCGCCAATGAAATCGCGAAACTTCCCGGCTATGCGGACAGCGCGCCACCGCTGTTCATCGGCCACTACGGCTTTCGTAGTCCGCCGGGACTCATGAGGCACAATATCGCCTGTGTGGATTATGCGTCCCCCGGTGGCAGCCCGATCGGGGCGTATCGGTGGGACGGCGAACAAATCTTGTCGGAGAAGAAATTCATTTAGAAGAAAGGAACAAGAAAGTGAATGCGATAAAAGAGACGGAATGCGGGGGACGGAAGATGGTCGGACTGCCGGGCGGACGGCGGGTGACGCTGGGACAGTACGTTGCGGCTTGGAAGGCGGCACGAGCCGCGCCGGCAGGGGCGATGTTCACGAATGCGTTCTCGGTGCTTGGTCCACAAAGCAAGGACGACGTGCTGGCGGATTTCCGGCGGGGAGCCGAAGACCGGATCAACGCGCGGGGCGGACTGATGGCGAAGGACGTGGACGGAACCCGGTTGGCGGCGAAGATGGTCGCCCACCTGCCGAAGCTGTCGAAGTGCGCGGAATGCGGATGCGACCTGCCGCGGGGAACGATGGCCGGAGACGGGAAGCGGTTTTATCTGGCCCTCGGCCGGAGCGCGGCCACGGTGATGACGGCGCGCGGGCCGGTGTTTTGTGATGGCGGGCGTCGGTTCTGCTGCCCGGACTGTGCGAAGGCGTATTGGAATTGAAAAAGCAGACTGCCTGAGCTGTGAAATGAGAATTGGCTCAAGGAACAAGAACGCCTCGCAGACGCGCGCAAAACTGACCGCCGGCGTGCCCGGGATGTGGGAATGCACGGCGGACGCTTGGGATGGGATTGAACTGGAAGACCTGGAGGACTGTTACAACCGGCCCGCTGCCATCACGACAACGCAAGCGACGCGGGATGCGTACCTGATCGCGGTGGCGGTCTGGCCGCAGCTTCGCGAGGCAAGGTCTTTTCATCAGGCGCTCACGGTCTTGCGGAACGCGGGTTGCGTGTTGCAGACGTTCACGAAGAATGAAGGATGAATGGCGCGAATGAAGAAAGGTCAACGACGAAATCCACGTGCGGGAAAAATCCCCATAGACAAACAGTGGCTTCACTTCGCCTACGACGACAGCCGGCGCGGTGGCCCATGATCTCGGCGACGATGATGCGGTGATGGCTGTGGGCGGTGCTGTGCAATCGGTCAATGGCTTCGGTCGCGATGCCAAGTGCGGTGTCGAAACCGAAGCTGGTGTCGGTCTCCGCGACATCGTTATCAATGGTCTTGGGCAGATTGACGATGTTGAGTCCCTTTTCCACGAGGCGAAGCGCGTTCTTCGCGGTGCCTCCACCGCCAATGCAGACTAGCGCGTCGAGTCTGTTCTTTTTGTGGTTTCTGACGATGAGATCCCGCATGTCCTCGACACGTCCGTCAATTTCCATGCGGTGCGGTTTGATGCGGCTCGTGCCGAGGATCGTGCCGCCCACGGTGAGGATGCCGGAGAGCGCCTGCTTGTCCAGCGGCAGCGTATGGTTTTCGATCAGGCCGAGAAAACCGTCGCGGATGCCAGTGACTTCGATGCCATAGCGGCCGAGCGCAGCCTTTCCGACACCGCGGATGGCGGCGTTGAGTCCGGGACAGTCGCCGCCTGCGGTCAGGATTCCGATGCGTTTGATCTTCTTCATGTATGGCCCCCATGTTCATCGAAACTATGTGCGGCCCCGCGCGATTTTCAAATCATTCCGCTGCGACGTACTCATCCAATCGTTGGAAGAATGTCGCGCGTTGGTTTCCAATGATTGGAAGTTTCGATCCGCGGTGCGACCGCCTTGTCACTTCCTCTGATCGAAAATCAAAATGTCATTGATGCCAAGTTCGACGCTGCAGACTACGACGTGGCGGAAGCCTTCGGCGCGGAGTTCGGGCGACGCCTTTTCAACGGTGAATGCCAGCGGTCCTTTTTCCATCGAGCGGACTTTCGAGGGTGGATTTTTCACCGGGAGGCGGATGGAAAGATTCGTGATCGGTTCGTAGGCGAAGTTGGCGAGCACGAGCGCAGAACCGGCGTCGGAATCGAAAATACCGGCTTCGACGACAGGATGAGACAACTGGACAAGCCGCTGCGCGCCGCCTGACCGGGCCATGGCGTTGATGAATGTGCGCTGCGTTGCGGGCCACTTTTCTTTCAATTCGGCGGGCACGAAATGCGCGTCCTTCGCGTAGGAAATGCCGGGACATGTTGCGATATACATGGCGGTGCCGTGGCCGAAGCGATTCGACACAATCGCAGGCGATCCGTCCGCGAAGCGTCCGAGCACTTTGGCCGTCGTGGGCGAGATCGTCGTCTTGAGCCCCAGCGCACCGAAAGCGTCCGCGCCTGACTCGAACCGGATTTGGTCGAGCCAGTCGAGCCCGTTCAACGCGCCGCGCACATCGAAGCGGCCGGATTGAATGCGCACGGAAATTTGCGTCGCGATGCCGAAGACGTCGGCGAGGCCGGCTTGCGCTTCGTCGAACTCGTTTCGCGATGCCGCGCCGCTGGAGCCGAAAAGCGAACCGCCGCCACGAACCCATTTCCTGATGGCCGCGCAGGACGCGGATGAGACGCATGGGTCCGCGATGTAGAGAGAACGATAGTCGCGAAGACGTCCTTCCTCGACATCGCGCTCGGTCAGAAAATCAACGAGGTATTGATCGTGAATCAGCGAGAAATATGTCAGCCGCCGCTCGGCCATGTTCACATATCCGAACGGCTGCCAGAGGTCGCTCGACAGGCTGTACAGAACCGCGACGCACGCCTGCCGCGGCCGGCCCTGCGCAATGATGTGTTCCGCCCCGGCAAGCTGGCGCGACATCGCAGCGATGCCATCGTAGGCGCCGCGCAGATCGCTCCAGTAATTTTCCGTGCTCGTTGCGGTCGGGCCGTAGGTCCAATAGAAAAAATGCTTCGCGCCCTGACAGAGTGCCGAGGCGCTCTTGAGCCGGAGATTCAGTTCGTCGCTCGGCGTGATCCATGTAATTACGGGCAGCGTTCCGCGACTGCCGCTGCGGAAAATTGCCGCCTGAAAACCAAGAAGCTGGAATCCCTCCCACGTCGAATTGGGCCCGTACATGAAATTCAAACCCAGCCAGTCCTCGATGCCCATCACATCCACAGCGCGTGCGCGTGCGAGGCTGAACCAGTCGAGCGAAAGCGGATAACCGCCCCACGTCGTATTCTCGCGGTCCATGCCCATGCCGAGGCCGGAGCCACCGAAATACGGATGATCAGCCACGAGTGTGGACGTAAGGACATTCGTCGGCGCGTGGCGGTGGAAACTTTCTGTCAGCCACTTCAACCGTTCCGTGGCGGAGTCCTGCCGATATTTTGTCGTCCAATAAAATACGCGATTGGCCGCAGCGCGATTCGATTTCTGCCGTTCGCGTAGAGTTGTTGGCGATTCGATCGGCGCAACTTCGTCCAGCGACTTCACGCCTAAATCGCCCGCGGCAATTTTTCGTTCCTTGAGCCATGCGTGAAAAAACGCGAGCGCCTGAACGTTCGTGCCAATCGGCGGACGGCACGCGATCTCATCCGAAAAATTAAAGAGCGTCGGGCGCGCCGCAGTCAGTGCTTTGGCCGCAGGACCGGCGATCTGGTGTTCGATGTCTTCGCACGAAAGCCACGGCGCGAAGTCCACCCAGTGGTGACCGCCCGGCTCGATGAACGAGAACTGTCCGCGCATTTCGGGCGTCTGGTTGCCGACGAGATTGAAGCCGAGCAATTCCAGAACCCCGGCCTCTCTCATATTCAAGTCAGGCCGCTGCGGATTCCAGAATTGCGTTTGAATCCAAAGATTGCTCGGCGCGACGCGCGTTCCGCCGCTCGCCTCTTTCGCCCAGCGCATCCGCCGCGCCGTCATTTCGCCCGCTGTTTCCAGCGAAACCGCATCCGTCCGTAGCGATGGCGAGACGAGGAAGCTCGTCGTTCGCCCGGGGAACGTATCATCGAATCGTTTCACGATGGAATCTTCCGCGGGAGCCGTCGCCAGTTCGATCGCGACGCGCAACATTGGGTTCGTGGAATCGCAGACAAACTCCGCGGTCACGTTGGGAAATTCGGTGACGCCGCCCGCGCGATGGAATTGGCCATGAAGTTTTTTTCCGCAATGCGATCCGAGATCGAACCACGGACTGAACGCGCCACCGGCGACACGCTTTGCCGGATCCTTGTCCGCGGCCACCGGCCAGACCGCCGCGGGCAAATACCACGGCTCGCTGTGAATGTAGCCGCCGAGCTTCACGAACCACGATGTCTCCGCCGGCTCGACAATGCGAAACCGGACAAAGACTCCGTCCGCAGCGCGCGCCATCTGCGCGAGGAAGCACACCGCGATGACGACGATCAGGCCATTTCTTCCCGCGTATTTCACGACATCGTTTTTCAATTGAATCACTCACGAATTGATTCACCGACAACGCCGTCGTTTTCACAGTTTCCAATCATTGGAAAACTTCGTTATGCAAACTTCCAATCATTGGAATTTCATCATGCTCTCGCGTCGCCGCCTTGCTAAAATCACGTGCATGAAACGACTCTTTGCCGCGCTCGCCATCCTCGCCTTCGCCGTCCGCGCCGAACTCCCGCCTCTGAAAATTCCGCCCGGTGGAACGAATGTTCTCGCCCCGGATGCCATCACATCCGCGAAGTTCATCGGCGCGACGCTCGGCTCGGGAAAATGGACCGACACGGCCAACGGCCCGGTGCCGAAGTGCTGGCACCTCGACATCAAACAGCCGGGCGTTCGCGAATGGAGCGCATCGCTTCAACTGATGATTGCCGAACCGATCCGCAGCGGCGACACGCTCCTGCTTGCGTTTTATGCGCGCGGCACGACCGCGACCGGCAGCGCCGAACAGGCCGGCGGCGGCATCGTCGTCGAACAGAAGGTCGCGCCGTCGTATCTGAAACTCGGCGTCGGCAGCTTCAAAGCCGGGCCCGAGTGGGAACCGGTCTATGTTCCTTTCATGGCCGGTGTCGAATCCGTCTCCAACCTCACCGCACTGTCGTTTCAGGTCGCCGGTCGCATCCAGACCATCGACATCGCCGACGTGCGGCTCCTGAACTATGGCGCGGGCATTTCGCTCACGAACATGCCGCGGCCGTATCTCCACTATCCCGGGCGCGAGGCCAATGCTCCGTGGCGCAAGGCCGCGCTGGAGCGCATCGAATCCAATCGCGTCGCCGGATTCACCATCGAAGTGACTGGCACGAACGGCTCGCCCGTCAAGGGTGCGAGCGTCCACGCCGAACTCAAACGGCATGACTTCAAATTCGGCTCGGCGATAAAGTCGCACTTCCTTGTCGGACCCGACTACCGAAGCCCCGGCTATCGGAAAGCTGTTGAAGAAAATTTCGACTGCGTTGTTTTCGAAAACGAATTGAAGCCCGATCCGTGGGCGGCGGGCGTTTCCAATTCGCACCGCGTCTACCGGCACGAATGGGTCGAACAATCGCTGGCGTGGTGCAAGGAACGCGACATCGCCGCGCGCGGTCACTACCTGATGATCGGCGTCACCGAGCCGTGGTCCGAGGCGCTCAAGGACAAACCCGACGAACTGCGCGCCCGCATACTCGGCCATATGAAAAGCGTCACCGGAAAACTCGGCAACAAAATTTCCGAGTGGGACGCGATCAATCATCCCGCCGGCTGGAGCATCCCGCGCAAAACCATCGACGCCTATTTCGGCGATTCGTTTTATGCCGACATGTGCAAGGAGGCGCGCAAGCTCCTCACCACGCCGCTGTTCGTCAACGAAGACCAGGTCTTCCGCCCCGGCAGGCAACAGGAATATTACTTCGAAATCCTCACCAACATGATCGCCCGCGGCGCGAAACCTGACGGCATTGGCAACCAGGCCCACTTCCATTCCAGCTTCCTGCCGGCCCCCGAAGACATGTTGCGCACGAGCGATCGCTTTGCCGCGCTCGTCCCGAATCTCGCCATCACCGAGTTCGACATGCTCAGCAACGGCGACGAAGAGTTGCAGGCGGACTGGCTGCGCGACTGCCTCATCATGGCCTACAGCCATCCTGCCTATTCCGATTTCATTCTCTGGGTTTTCTGGGAAGGCACCGGCTACAAACCCGAATGCGCCCTCTGGCATCGCGACTGGACACCCAAGCCCAATGGCCAAATATGGCGCGACTGGGTCTGGGGCAAATGGAAGACCGACGTGTCAGGCGAGACCGATGATGCCGGGAAATTCACTGCGCGAGGCCACGCCGGCATCTACGAACTCACGGTCGAAAAAGATGGCGCGAAAAAAAGCATCCGCCAGCACATCACCAAGGACCACCCCGCCATCCGAATTATCGCCCCATAGCGAGGGGCGCTCAGAACGCACTCATTGACCTGTCATTTTCGCGCCGTCGGAAATATCGAAGAGATGGCGGACCGACGTCTTCACCCGCGCAAGAAATAGACACGATTCCTCCTGCCGCTTGCAAACCGTTGTTGCACACCCCGCCCGACTATTTGCATAGTGCGCCCATTCCACACCTTGCCGCGGTGTGCCAAAAGGATGATTTGAAATGCAATGGGTAGCACCATCAGAAAAAGACGCAGCGAATGACACGCTGGAGAAACGTCTCTGGCAGGCGGCCGATCAGCTCCGCGCAAATTCCGGGCTCACTTCTGCGCAGTATTCCCAGCCCGTTCTCGGCATGATTTTTCTCCGCTTTGCCGACGCGAAATTCTCGATTCGTCGCGCTGTGCTCGAAAAGAAAGCGTCGTCCTCCCGTGTCGGCCCCCGCACCGAGGATCCCACCGCCTACCATGCCGAGGGCGTGCTATTCATTCCCGCCGGCGCCCGCTTCGACGAACTGCTGAACTTTCCGGAAGGCGGCAAGACCGTGAAGAAGGCCGGCAAGGACGAACACCTCACTCTCGGCCAGGCCGTCAACGACGCCATGCGCGCCATCGAAGCGGCCAACCCCCAACTCGCCGGCGTCCTCCCCAAGAGTTACCAGATTTTCAACGCCCGCCTGCTCAAGGAGCTTCTCAAGGCCATCTCCACCATCCCCGCCACCATCGAAGGCGACGCCTTCGGCAAAATCTACGAATACTTCCTCGGCGAGTTTGCCATGACCGAAGGCCAAATGGGCGGCGAGTTTTATACGCCCATCAGCATCGTCCGCCTCATCGTCGAAATCCTCGAACCCTTCCACGGCCAGATCCTCGACCCCGCCTGCGGCTCCGGCGGCATGTTTGTCCAGAGCGCCCGCTTCGTCGCCGAGCACCAGAAAAACGCCGCCACCGAACTCAGCATCTGCGGCGTCGAAAAAGTTGACGACACCGGCCGCCTATGTCGCCTCAACCTCGCCGTCCACGGCCTCGAAGGCGACATCAAGCACGGCGGCGACATCAACAGCTACTACGACGACCCCCACCAGCTCACCGGCAAATTCGACTACGTCCTCGCCAACCCGCCCTTCAACGTCAACGCTGTGGACAAAGACCGCCTCAAAGACCAGACCGGCCCCGCGCGCCGTTTTCCGTTCGGCCTGCCCCGCACCGACAACGCAAACTACCTCTGGATTCAACTCTTCTACGCCGCCCTCAACACCAAAGGCCGCGCCGGCTTCGTCATGGCCAACTCCGCCTCCGACGCCCGCGCCTCCGAGCAGGAAATCCGCCGCCAGCTAATCCAATCCCGCGCCGTTGACGCCATCGTCGCCGTCGGCCCCAACATGTTCTACACCGTCACGCTCCCCTGCACCCTCTGGTTCTTCGACCGCGCCAAAGCCAAAACCCCGCGCGCCGACACCGTCCTCTTCATCGACGCCCGCCACATCTACCGCCAGATAGACCGCGCCCACCGCGACTGGACGCCCGCGCACATCGGATTCCTCGCCAACATCGTCCGCCTCTACCGCGGCGAACAACCCGACTTCACCCTCGGCGGCCACGAAGCCGCCACCAAACTCGCCGAAATATTTCCAACCATTGGAAAAACCGCCTCCACAAACTTCCAATCATTGGAAAACACCCGTAACGCGGGCACTCCTGCCCGCGATCAGAACGCGGCGCCCGCCAATCTGAAATCTGTAATCTCCAATTTGAAATACGCCGACATTCCTGGTCTTTGCCGCGCCGCCACCCTCGCCGAGATCGAAACCCAGGGCTGGTCCCTCAACCCCGGCCGCTACGTCGGCGTCGCCCCCGGCGAACACGTCAGCGACGAAGACTTCAAAGAGCAACTCGAAGAACTCAACGAAGAACTCGAAACCCTCAACGCCGCCGCCCGCAAACTCGAAACCACCATCGCCGCCAACGTCGCCGAGATTCTGGAGACGTGACGATGGCGGCGTGGCGAGACTGCAAGCTCGACGATCTGCTTCAAATCAAGCATGGCTTCGCTTTCCTCGGCGAACATTTCGGAAACGCCGGCACGCACGTCGTCCTAACTCCTGGTAACTTTCTCGAGGAAGGCGGCTTCAAAGAGAAGAGTGACAAAGCTAAGTGGTACAGCGGACCAATCCCTGCGGACTACGTTTTGAACGAAGGCGACCTAATCGTCGCAATGACCGAACAAGCGGAAGGGCTTCTCGGTAGCAGTGCGCTCATTCCCCGAAGCGGCGTTTATCTCCACAACCAGCGACTCGGTCTTGTTCAGATCCGCGATGAGAAGAAGGCCGACAAACATTTTCTCTATTACGTCTTCAACTCAAAACCTGTTCGCCAACAGATTCGCGCATCAGCCAGCGGCACGAAGATTCGGCACACTGCGCCGTCGCGAATTGCCGATGTGAAAGTCCGCGTCCCCCCGCTGCCGGAGCAGCGGCGGATCGCGGGCATCCTGACGGCCTACGACGAACTGATCGAAAACAACCAGCGGCGCATCCGGATCTTGGAGACGATGGCCCGCGCCCTCTACCGCGAATGGTTCGTCCACTTCCGCGCCCCCGGACTGGAATCGAACCCACGAATCGATTCCGCCCTCGGCCCAATCCCCAAAGGTTGGGAAGTCAAAAAACTCGCGGAATTGTGCATTCGCATGGAATCAGGCGGTACGCCACGACGATCGAAATCCGAGTACTGGGATGGCGGCGACATTGATTGGTACAAAACAGGCGAGTTATGGGACGGCTTCCTGTTCGAGTCGCAAGAAAAGATGACTGCGCTTGGCCAGCGAGAATCCACAGCACGCCTCTTTGAGCCCGGTACGATCCTGATGGCAATCTACGGTTCACCGACGGTCGGAAGGCTAGGGATTGTAACGCGCCAAGCATCGTGCAACCAAGCCGCGCTTGGACTTGTCGCGAACCCAACGATCATCAGCCAAACGTTTCTCTACTTCGTCCTCTTTTCTCTCCGCGATCATTTCAATGGCCTCGCTCAAGGCGCCGCGCAACAGAACATCAGCAAGGAGAAGGTCGCGAATGCTTTGGCAGTTGTTCCCCCGCGAAAACTCGTGAGCGATTTTGATCGCGTGGCCGTGCCAATTTTCGACCAACTTCAAACCCTGCAACGCCAAACCCAAAACCTCCGCCGGACGCGGGACCTGCTGCTCCCGCGTCTGCTGTCAGGGCAGGTGGAACTTCACACGAAAGCCGTATGAGCGAATGGACTAAACAACGTTTGGACCAGATGATCGCCGACGGCGTCGAGGAGAGCCTCTCGCTCGACTACAAGCGGGCAGAGGCGATCGCCAAAGACGATGAAAAGAAAGCCGAAGTCACAAAGGATGTCTCGTCGTTCGCAAATTCGTCAGGCGGCGTGCTGATTTATGGGATCGCCGAGTTTTCCGACCGTGATAAACGGCATCTTCCCGAACGGATCAGCCCGATTCAACGCGCTGAAATTTCCAAGGAATGGCTCGACCAAGTCATCCAAACAATTCAGCCGCGCATCGAAGGCGTCGTCATCCATCCCGTGCCGATTTCAGAACCAGATAACACCGTCTGTTACGTCGTCGAAGTGCCACAGTCGCATACCGCGCACATGGCCCGCGATCACCGTTACTACAAAAGACACAACTTTAATGCGCTCGCGATGGAAGACTACGAGGTTCGGGACGTGATGAACCGCAAGACTCATCCAAGGATGCGATGTGAGATTCGCATCAACCGTTCGATTCATCCTGCAAAACCTGAAGGACTCATCTTGGTGAAACTGGAAAATATCGGCCGAGTTCTGGCGCGGCACGTCATGGTTGAATTGGAAGTCCCGGTGGATGCCAACGGCCCAATTTCAGTCGAAAAACCCTTTGAGATGGAACACGGTGAGAATGGCGATTTTTACCGGCTTCGGCTCACGCCGGGTTTGCAGGAAGCGCCAATCTTCCCCGGATCAAGTCTGACACTTCGGCGCCCAATTCACACTCACGTCGAGCTCAATCACTATGATGGGAGGCCAGTGAACTCAACTCGGCATGTGAAGGTGAGCGTTTTCGCTGACGAGATGTCGCCCCTGCGCGCCACGTTGG
>CAIVKH010000177.1 GCA_903906425.1 uncultured bacterium | reverse complement strand
TGTTGCGCAACTGGAGAGTGTCATCGGCCAATACATCGCGACCAACAACCAAAATCCAAGGCCGTTTGTCTGGACCCAAAAGGTCGACGAAATCCTCAACAAGGTGCGCCATTGTAAAGCTGCGTCTGTTACACAACACTCGAGCTCCGGACGGGGCGGCGGAATCCGTCGCCCCGGAGAGGCGAAGATTGTCGGTTGGTTTTTGATTTTCGGGGCAGGATGCCCCGGCCCCAAGGGGCGTTTCTTTTTTTGGTGGCAGACAGAATTTCCAGTCGTTGGAAAATTATGGTAACGAAAGCTCCAATGATTGGAAATGTCCGGGAAATGAAAGGCACGTCAATGAATCACAAGGCATCCGCGGGTCTCTGCTGTCTGCTGGCGGCGACGGCTCTAGGCGTGACGACGGCAACCGCGGCGGACAAGGCGGGGGTCGTGACGTCGCACTCGGACGGGCTGCATGGGTACATCGGGTTCAGCCACGAGCAGCCGCCGGCGCGGTCGGAGTTCCATGCGGGCATGGGGTTCTATGCGGCGGTGTGGCCGCTGGTTGACCAGCCGCTGGCGGATTTTCAAATCGGTCTGCCGGGTTCGTGGATTACGCCGGACAATTCGGACAACAAGGACAAGCCGCTGGCGCCGGAAGGTACGCTGGCCCGGACGTGGAAGGGACGCGGGCCGACGTGGAGCAGCGTGTTCCAGACGGTGGAGGGCGGGCTGGGTTACTGGGCCGGCAATCATTTCCGGTACGGGCTGCCGAAGTTCAGCATGAACGGCACGCCGCAATGCTACGATTACGAGGTCGGCTCGCCGGGCTGGTCGTTTTTCTACAGCAACGAGGCGCTGCCGGACAACCGGCTCGGCGTGGCGCAACTTAGCAACCGGCTGCTGATCCCGCCCGATGCGCTGCCGTTTCAGGGCAACCCGAATGGCGAGTTTCTCGGCTACACCTGGATGACATTGCCGTTCACCGATCCGACCACCGATGACCCGCCGACCGGCGACCAGGGCTGGACTTGTTTCCTGAGCGCCGCCAACTTCAAAGGCCCGATCGCCTATTACATCCCGGAGACGTGGAGCAAAATCGGCAAGCTGTTAAACTATCCGTTCATTTACGGTCGCGGTCTCGATGCGCGTCCCGGCGAGATGGGTGGCGGCGCGATGGAGATCAACACGGTCCCGCGCTTCGACGCCCAGGACGCGCAGGGCACGACTTACTCGAAGCTGCCGAAGTTGCAGTGGCCGGTGGATACCGAAGGCCGCGCCTACTTGGTGCAGGACGTCACCTACTACTCGAAGACTGCGCTTCAAGACGGCTTCAAAGCCTGGCGCGACGGCGGCCCCGCCTGCTCCGGGCGCTTCGAGGAAAAAGGCACGTGGAAACCCAAGCTAAAAACCAAAACGACGCGCTACGACCAGGCCGGCAAGAAGATGATTGGCGTCGAACGCGCCTTCGACACCCGGATTTTCGATGGCAACGGCTGGGGATTGCAGTGGTCCACCAATAACCTCGCCGTGAAAGGATTTTTCCCGCAGTACTACAAACACGTCGGCGAAGAACGCATCGCCGTCAGTGCCGCCGAAGTACCCGCCGAAACCAAATTGCTCGCGCAACAGTTCAAGCTGGCCACGCCCGGCAAACCGTACACCTCGCCCACGGTTGGAGCGTGGGCCAAACCCGGCCCCAAGCTCGGCCTTCACCGCGAAACTTACCGATGGTTCGGTCGTGACCTACTCGTGGTATCGCTTCGTTGATCAACCGTCCTTCCAGCAATACAACTGGAGCGTCGAAAAGAAGGCGCGGGTGCAAGCCTTCGTCGAGAAGCTGCACGCGCACTGGTCCATCGACCGCGACTACATGGCCCCGCCCACGCGTGGCAAACTCGTCGCCCTCGATCCCGCCCTGCTGGCCACCCCGCCCAGGGGCCTTGAAATCGGCTACGTGCCGATTGTAACTCGTCAGGAGAAGCAATGAGTTCGCGGGGTCACGCTTGAAACTTGGAATTCGTCAACAAGTAACTGGTGCATGAACAAGCTCACATCCCTCATCCTCGCCGCCCTGCTGCTGGCGCCGCTGGCCGCGCTGCATGGCGCGGAGGCAGTTGAACAACCGACCATCCAACGGTTTTGGCGGGGATAGTAACTCGATTACGGAGTCGGGCGACCGCCGGCGTCGTTCGGTCCGCATCCGTTCGGAACTGCATCGTTGACGTCGAGCAACTCCAGTAGATGAAGCAGATGCGGCCATTGATGCGGCAAGGTGGTAGTCCCGGTGGCAGTGGCAACGGCCAGTCCAATCGCCAGCGTCCGGCCAGCGAATGATGACAGAGCTGTCATCTTGTAGTGCGGGTTCCTGTAAGGGAACCTGCGTTCTATTGTCTATGAAAAGCGGGCAACTCGGCCCGCATCACAAAAAGGGGAAAACATGAAGATGATGACGCCGGTGAAATGGATCGCGGTCCTGATGTTGGCTGCCGGTTTGACAGCGAATGCACAGGGCCCCGGCGGCGGCAAGGGCGGCTGTGGTGGTCAGGGAGGTGGCGGCCCCCCGGCGGGTAGGTCGGAGGATCGCAGGGCGGAGCTTAAACCAGCCTGTAATCTCGCGATATTCCAATCATTGGAAATTTGGGCTCCGTATTCTTCCACTAATTGGAAATGTCAGCCGCCAGCGAGGAGATGAAACAAAGATCTCAGAATGCGGGAGCGGTCGCGAGCGTCGTTGTTGCGATGCTGGCGGCGGTTTCCGCGTTCGGACAGACGGGGGCGTTCATCGTCGTGGATACGATGCAGGCGAATTGTTACAGCACGAACAATATCATCGCTGCGCCGTCGCCGGGGCAGCCGTTTTACGGTCAGGACGCGCAGGGTTTCGGCAATCAGTCGAGTTATACGCTGAGCGGAGACGGCAAGACGGTTCACGACTACAACACCGGGCTGACGTGGATGCGCAGTCCGAATCTCACGCTCACGCCGCCGGTCAAAACGGACCGGATGATTTTCACCGCGATTCCGGCGTGGGTCGCGACGGTCAATGCGACTAACTGGGGCGGCTTCAACGACTGGCGGCTGCCGACGCTGAAGGAATTGTATTCGCTGTTCGATTGCCGCGGCACCGACCCGAGTTCGTTTTCGGGCAACACGGCCGTGCTGACGCCGTTCATTGACACGAATTATTTTCTGTTCGCCTGGGGAAACACGAACATCGGCGAGCGGCTCATTGACCAGCAGTATGCTTCGAGCATCACGTTCATCAAGGACCCGAGCGAGTCCGGTTATCAGAAGGATTTTGGCGTCAACTTCGCGGACGGCCGGATCAAGGGCTACGACGAAACGGATGTGTTGAGCCATCTGCTCAAAACTTTTTACGTTCAGTTGGTCCGCGGGCCGAGCGGCTATGGCGTGAACAGTTTCACGAACAATGGTGACGGAACGATCACCGACAACGCGACGGGCTTGATGTGGTCGCGGAATGACAGCGGCATCGGGATGAACTGGTCGAATGCGCTCGCGTGGGTGCAGACAAAGAACACCGCAAATTTTCTCGGTCACAACGACTGGAGAATGCCGAACGTGAAGGAGCTGCAGAGCATCCTGAATTATTCGAACGCGCCCGACTTCAACGGTCTGCCCGCGATTGACACAAACTATTTTTCCTGCACGCCGACGAACAATGAGGCCGGCCAGCCTGATTATCCATACTACTGGACATCCTCGACGCACGCTGGCTACAGCACGAATAACCTCGGCGGCGGCGATGCGGACTATGTCGCCTTTGGCCGCGCGCTCGGCTGGCCGTCAACGAATCCGAAGTGGGTTGATGTCCACGGCGCGGGCGCGCAGCGCAGCGATCCCAAGACCGGGCCGCCGTACAACTTTCCCGCGCTCATCTACTATGTCACAAACAACAGCATCGTGTACAAAGGCTACTCATTCGGTCCGCAAGGCGACGCGATCCGAAGTTTCAATTTCGTCCGCCTCGTGCGTGCGGGAAACAATAGCGCCGTTGACCACGTCGGCGACGGAATTCCCGACGGATGGCGCCGGCAATATTTCGGCGGCAGCGGCACGACGACGAATTCAACTTCGTGTTCGACCAGCGACACCGATCTCGATGGCATGACCGTGTTGCAGGAATATCTCGCCGACACGAATCCGACGAACGGCGCATCGCGCCTCGCGCTTACCGGCGTTTTCGCGCAGACAAACGGACTTCAGATTTCCTGGATCGGCGGCACTGCCGTTACGCAAATCGTCGAATCTCGCCGCGATCTCGCCAGTACGAATGACTCGTGGACCGCCATCGCGACAAACAATCCGCCGACAGCGACCACGAATTCGCTGGCGCTGGGCGGAGCGACCAACGTGTTCTACAGGATAAGGACAATGCGATGACTTCCAATGATTGGAAAAAAGCGCCGCGGTCATTTCCAATCATTGGAATTTTTGGAGATGAGTCATGAGAACGTTCATTCATCTGTTGTTTGCGAGTCTGATGTGTGCGTCGCGCATTTTTGCCTACGAGGCGTTTCAGGGGCCGACGGAGACGGTTTTCTGGAACACGAATCTGGCGGCGAATGGCTACACGTTTTTCGGAGTCGGCGGGCATTCGTACTTGGTGGATATGCAGGGGCGGCTGGTTCACACGTGGGCTGTGGGCAACAATCCGCATCTGCTCAGCGATGGCAGCGTGCTCGATGCGACACAGAATCCGGGCAACAGTGATTTCGCCGGTTTCGTGAAAGTGAGCTGGGCGGGCAGCAATGTCTGGTCCTATGCGAACACGCGCACGAATTATTTTCTCCATCACGATTTCGCGCAGATTTTCAATCCGAAGCTCGGCACGAACACGGTGCTGTTCATCGCGCGAAAAAATGTGTCAGCGGCACAGTGCATCGCGGCGGGTTGCGACCCGGCCAATTCCAATAATTATAACAACGCCCAGGTGGACACGATTACCGAAGTGGACTTGTCCGGCAACATCGTCTGGGAGTGGGGGGTTTTCGACCATCTGATCCAGAACTTCGATGAGAGCAAGTCAAACTATGTCGCCTCCGGCATGACGATTTCCAACTATCCGGGCAAGCTGAACGCGAACATTCCGGGGCTGCCGATTCAGAGCGATTGGCTGCATTGCAACGGGCTTGATTACAATCAGGCGCTCGATCAAATCGCGATCAGTTCGGTGCGCGGCGAGTTCTACATCATTGATCACGGCAGCACGTTCATCGCTGGAAATCCGACGGGCAGCATTGCGCTGGCTGCGGGTCCGGCGGGCGATTTTCTTTACCGGTTCGGCGATCCTGGCCGCTACAATCAAGGAGCGATTCCCGCGATTCTGACGAACTGGACCGAGTCAACCACCGGCAACAAGCAGCTCGGTGGCAATCATCATGTGAGCTGGATTCCGGTCGGATTTCCGCGCGCAGGAAATTTGCTGATTTTCAACAACGCGCAGAATTTGTTCGAACACACGCAGCAGTCGTACGCGATGGAGATTGATCCGTTTCTCAACGCGAGTTCGAATCACGGGAGCGTGTATGTGAATCCGCCGGATGCGGGCTACACGTCGTGGTCGCCCGGTAACAACTCCGGAAAATCGCCGCGGCAGCTTTCCAACCAGATCGTGTGGTTCTGGTATTCGAAGGCGAGCCACGGAATGTTCAACCACATCGGTGGAGGCGTGCAACGACTCGCCAACGGCAACACGCTGATCTGCTCGGATCAGGAGGGACACATCATCGAAGTGACGGATGCGGGCGAGGTGGTGTGGGAGTACGTCAATCCGGTCGCGGCGGGAAATGTCATTCTGAAATACAAACGCGACAACTGGCCGATGGACAACGGCATCTTCCGCGCCTTCCGCTATCTCGCCTCCGATCCGCCGCTCATCGGCCGCACGCTCACGCCCGGCAGCACCATCACGGGACGCACGCCGTCCTACTTTTCACCATGAACAGCGAGGTCATCATGAAAAGAATTCTACTTATCGCAGCGTTCGTGGTGATGATGCAGCCGGCCCGTGGTTACGAGCGGCTGACCGGACCGACGGAAGTGATCTACTGGGATTGCACGAAAACGTCCGATGGCTACACGCTGTTCGGCGCCCAGGGCGCGAGCTATCTCATCGATATGGAAGGCCGTGTCGTTCACACGTGGCCGCTCGGTGTGCATCCGCAGTTGCTCGACAATGGAAATCTTCTCGATGCGACGAACGGAACGGTTGACGGATTTTCCGGCCTGCGCGAACTCGATTGGAATGGCGCGCCCGTGTGGCAGTACACCGAGAATCGCTCCGGCTATTTTCCGCACGGAGATTTCCTGCGCATCTGGAACAAGAAGCTCGGAACGAATACAACGCTTTATCTGGCGAACAAGGCGATCAGTTCGAATCAGTGCATCGCGGCGGGATGCAATCCGGCGAGCTCGAGCTACAGCGATGTGACCGTGGATGCGGTTGTGGAAGTGAGTCAGTCGGGAACGGTCGTGTGGGAGTGGTGCTTCTTCGATCACGGCGCACAGAATTTCGATGCGGCGAAATCGAATTACGTCGCCTCGATTTCGAATGCGGCGGGGCGCATCAACCTGAATCTGCCGGGCCGACCGCTGACGAACGACTGGCTGCACTGCGTGTCGCTCGACTACAACACGAACCTCGACCAGATCGTCATCGCGGCGGAGGGCGGTGAGTTTTACGTGATTGATCACGGCAATACGTTCATCGCTGGCAATCCGATTTCCAGCGTCGCACTCGCCGCGAGCACGAACGGAAACGTTCTTTATCGCTTCGGCGATCCGGCGCGTTATGGACAGGGCAGCGCGCCATCCATTTTGGCCAATTGGACGAAGTCAACCACGGGCAACAAACAGATCGGCGGTGTCGGACAAGTGGCCTGGATTCCGTCCGGCGTTCCCGGTGCCGGTCATTTTCTCGCTTTCAGTAGCGGGCAGGATTTGTTCGAGACGACACCACAATCGTACTTGTTCGAAGTGAACGGGTATTTGAACGCCGCCACGAACGACACTGGCGCGTATGTGAATCCGCCCAGCGCCGGTTACAACACGCTGCCGCCGCCGGGTCACGACACGGACAAGCAGAACAAATCAATTTCGCGGCAAGTCGTCTCGAATTTCAACTCGATGGCGAGTCAGGCGTTCTTCAGTCATCTCGGCGGAAGCGCACAGCGACTTGCGAACGGGAACACGCTCGTTTGTTCCGCAGCGGAAGGCCACCTGTTCGAAATCACGCCGGCGGGCGAGGTGGTGTGGGAATACATCAATCCCGTCACGACGAATGGCGTCGCGACTTTCAAGAGCGATGAGTGGCCGCTCTACAACGCGGTTTTTCGCGCGACGCGAATCACCACGAATCATCCCGCGCTGTCAGGTCGCACGCTGATCGGGACGAACACGATTGCGGGCATCGCGCCGTCGTACATTTCCGCGCCATTGATTGGCACGGTCACGCAATCGCCGGTTGTTCCATATTCGACTAACATCGTCGCTGTGACGGCCGCGGTTACGAACCGCCGCGTCGTCGCTTCGGTGATGCTCACCTGCATCGCTGGAGCCACCACGGGATCGGTGACGATGAGCGGCGCTGGCGGCTTTTACACTTCGACGGTTCCTGCGTTCGCGGCAGGAACACTGGTGCAGTATTTCGTGACCGCACTGGACGATTTCGACAACACGGCGACGGGCGCAGTTCGTTCGTACACCGTGCTGGCGGGCGCGACGAATAGTCCGCCAGTCATCAGCGAAGTTACTAATTCCACCGCGACCTCGGGCAACGCGACGTGGGTCACAGCGCGCGTCACGGACGATTCCGGCATCGCAACCGTGCGCGTTTATTTCGCAGCCGGAGCGGCCGGTGTGACAAACACGGTCTTTCTAGAAACCATGGCCACGAACGCGGTCAAGCCGTGGACCGGAACCGGCGGCGACAATCCTTGGACCGTCGCGTTCTCCGGCGGCAATCCCTTTGAGCAGCGCGCGAGCGCGAATTATCCGCCGGGCAACACCAACGGGCTTGAGTTCAAAAACGGCACGACGAATCTGAACGACTCGTCCATCACGTGTACGTCTGCGATTGATACGCGCGCCGATTCCGGCTTTGTCGAGTTTCGCGTTTACGCGGACGGACAGGGCAATCAGTCGGGCTGGACGTTTCAGCTCAACACGGGCACCGGTTATGTCACGCGCGTGAGCGAACTGAACGCGAGCAATCACGCATGGCAGCTCTATCACTACACTTTGCCGGCTTCCGAACTCGCGAGCAACGTGACGATGCGTTTTCAATTTCGTGGCGGCGTTGTTTCCAACCGAACTGACCTCGATCAGATTTCGGTGAAGACGATCACCGCCGGAAGCGTGTGGACCAACCTTCAGATGCTTGATGACGGCCTGCATGGCGATGGCGCGGCCGGCGATGGAATCTACGGCGCGCAAATTCCGGCGCAGACATCGGGCGTAGCCGTCAGCTACTTCGTCATCGCAACGGACAGCAGTGGCGCGAGCGTCACGAATCCGGCCGCGGGCGCAGGTGCGCCCTATTCCTTCACCGTTGGCGCGCCCTCCGTCGCGAGTTCGTTTACGGCAAAATATGTCCGCGTGACGGGTGGAAGTTTCCAGATGGGCGATCACTTTGAGTACATCGATCTGAAGCACTACACCGACGAGATTCCGATTCACAACGTGTACATCTCGCCGTTCTACATGGGCATGACGCTGGTGACGTGTCGCGAGTATTGCGATTATTTGAATGATGCGTTTTCGTGCGGGTTGATCGAGGTAAGAACGAATGTGGTGTATGCGCCGGGCGGAACGAACGTCTTCTTCTACACATCCGGCGTGTCATCAAGCAGCCGCATTCAGTTTTCGGGCGGAACTTTCTCGGTGGTGAACAACCGCGATCTGCATCCGGTGACGAGCGTGCGGTGGTTCGGCGCGGCGGCGTATTGCAACTGGCTGAGCGGAACGAACGGGTTCGATGCGGCATACGATCTGAACACAGGCGATGTGGATTTATCGAAGAACGGATTCCGCCTTCCGACAGAAGCTGAATGGGAATATGCGGCTCATGGAGGAGCAACGGACGCGTATTCGATGTTCCCGTGGGGAACGAATTTCAACGCCGATGGAACGTTCGCGAACTGGGAGAACTCGGGCGATCCGTTCGAATCCACGAATGCGTATCCTTGCACGACGCCGGTTGGTTTCTACGACGGCTCACTGCGATTGAAGTCCGACTACAACTGGCCGGGTACGCAGACGGTTTATCAGACGCATGACGGATCGAATCCGCTCGGTCTTTACGACATGGCCGGGAATGTCTGGGAGTGGTGCAACGACTGGTACATGACGACGTATTATTCCTATTGCACGAACAACAACGTCGTGACCAATCCGCCGGGGCCAACCATCGCGCAGGCCGATTTGTTTCCGACGGCGACGAATGGACTTCCTTATCGCTGTCTGCGCGGAGGCACGTGGTGGAATGGAAATGACACGAACGATTTTGATTACGGCCATGCGCGAGTATCGAATCGCGATCCGTCATATTTTCTCGGCGGCGGTCCGCCGGGCGATCCGAATGGTCAGTGGAGCCAGACGGGTTTTCGCGTGATGAGGCCGGACAAAGTCGCGCAGACGATCGGCATGTTCGTGAACGCGACGAACGCGCAGCCCGGCTACACGCTGATGTCGCCGATGCAGGGCAACACGGCATATCTGCTGAACAACGCCGGGCAGTTTGTTCACTCGTGGAACAGTGCCTACAATCCGGGTCGCGCAGATTACATGATGGACAACGGCCACTACGCCCGCATGTGTTCGCTCGGCTTCCAGTCACAACTCAACTCCGGCGGCGGCGAAGGCGGCCGTCAGGAGGAGTACGACTGGCAAGGCAATCTCGTCTGGTCGTTCACGTACAACTTCACCAACAAAATGACGCATCACGATTTCAAGGTTCTGCCCAACGGCAACCTCATCATCGTCGCGATGGAAACAAAGACGGCCGCCGATTGCATTGCCGCGGGGATGAATCCATCGCTGCTTGATTCGTCCATCACCGCGAGCGGCGGCGTGCTGCTCGCCGAATTCGTCATCGAAGTGCAACCGATTCATCCCACCGGTGGCAACGTCGTCTGGGAATGGCACACGTGGGATCATCTCGTGCAGGACTACGACAACACGAAGAGCAACTACGGCGTCGTCAGTAATCACGTCGAGCTGGTGAACCCGAACATTGGCCACATCCAGCAATTCTGGCAGCACGCGAACGGCATTGATTACAACCCGCAGTTCGACCAGATCATGATCAGCATGCGCAACATGAGCGAACTGTGGATCATTGATCACAGCACCACCACGGCGCAGGCGGCGGGACACGCGGGCGGCAGATCGGGCAAAGGCGGCGACCTTCTTTATCGCTGGGGAAATCCGCAGCAGTACAAAATCGGAACGGTCGCGAACGAGAAGCTCTGGCAGCAGCACTGCTGCACGTGGATTCCAAACAACTATCCCGGCGGCGGCCACATTCTCATTCACAACAACGGCATCAACCGTCCCGGCGGCAATTCCACATCCATTGACGAAATCGCTCCGCCCGTTGATTCGAATGGCAACTACTCGCGAACCGCCGGCTCCGCGTTCGGCCCGACGAATCTTTATTGGACGTATGCCGCCACGCCGCCCACCAACTTATTCGGCGCAGACATTGGCGGCGCCGAACGACAACCGAACGGGAACACGCTCATCACATTCGGCATTCGCGGAACGATGTTTGAAGTCACGACCAACGGCACACTCGTCTGGCAGTACATTAACCCCTTCACGCACTCGGTGCTGACGCAAGGCACCGTTGTTCCGTTCGACCCAAACAGCAACACCAATTTCCCACTGCAAACGCTCAACGAAGTCTTCAAAGTCCACCGCTACCCGACCAACTTCGCCGGATTCGCCGGCAAGGATCTCACACCGCGTGGTACCATCGAAACCTACGCGGGCGAAACCACCGACACACTCGGCCTCGGTGTCCCCGACCTCTGGACCCGCGAGCAATTCGGAACACTCTCGGGCATGACAACCAACAGCGACCGCGATGGTGATGGCGTGACCGATGCGCAGGAATATCAACTCGGACTTTCGCCAATTCTCGCCGACTCCGACGCCGACGGAATGCCCGACGGCTGGGAGATTAAATTCAAACTCGATCCCTCATGGGCCGCGGACGCAGCTGATGACGACGACAGCGACGGCTTCACGAATTTGCAGGAATATTTCGCCGACACGAATCCGACGAATTTTTCGTCCCGCCTCGCACTAATAGCCGCGGCCGCGCAGACCAACGGCCTGCAGATTTCCTGGATTGGCGGCACCGGCGTCACGCAAGTCATTGAATCGCGCCGCGATCTCATATCGACAAGCGAACCCTGGACCGCATTCTTCACCAACACTCCGCCGACACTGGTCACGAACTCGCTGTTCCCGTCCGGCGCGTCCTCAACGAACATGATGTTCAGGATCAGGACATGGCGATAGTTTCCAATGATTGGAAATTCGCGCTGCGGTAAGTTCCAATTTTTGAAAAAATCGTTTCACGATGAAGATCATCCTCCACTTGGTTTCGCTGGCGATCGCTCTTTCAGGCGCGATGACTGGCTTTGCTGCGCCGACGTTTGTCGCGGCGACGAATCGCCACGTCAGCAACAGCGGAGCGACGATCATCGTCACGAATCTCGCGACGGAGGCGGGCGCGCCGCCGCTGACGCTCAGCTACCGGCTGCTGACCGCGCCGGCCGGGGCGACGATCAACACGAACTCGAGCGTCGTTTCGTGGAGCACGACGACGAACAACGCGGGGTCGTCGAATCTGTTTCAGGTCGTCGTTACGGACAACGATGTGGTGCCGCAGAGCGCGACGAATTCGTTCACGGTCTTCGTCCGCCCGTCGAAGCCGAACGTCGTGATCATCGTGACGGACGATCAGGGTTATCACGACATCAGCGCGCACGGTTGCGAGGCGCCGACGCCGAACATGGACCGGCTCGGCAGCGAAGGTCTCCGGCTTGAGCGATTCTATCCGACGCCGGTGTGCAGCGTGGCGCGCTCGACGCTGATGACGGGGCGAAATCCGATCCGCACGAACGTGAACAATGATCGCGGGCTCGATCTGCACGAACACATCATGCCGGTGTCGTTCAAGGCCGCGGGCTATCAGGCGTTCATGTGTGGCAAGTGGCACCTCGGCGGGCTCTACAACAATACGAACTCAACCGTGATCAACGGGGTGACGAACGTCGTGATGCGCGAGGGCACGGATTATCAGCCGCAGGTTCGCGGATGGGATTTTCACTACGGCGAGTACACGGGCGCGATCAATTATTTCACGCACATCAGCAACGACACCGGCGGATGGGATTGGTGGCTGAACGGACAGACGAACCTCGACGCGGGGTGGTCCACGGATTTGCTGGCCGACAAGGCGGTGCAACTGATCCAGCAGCGCGATCCTTCGAAGCCGGTGATTCTCTATCTCGCGTTCAACGCCGTTCACGGGCCGATCAGCGCGCCGGCCAACTATCTCAGCAAATATTCGGGCATCACCAACGTGAACCGTCGCACGCTGCTGGCCGCGCTCGACCAGGAGGACGTCGCGATGGGGCGCGTGCTGGGCGCGCTCGATTCGGAAGGGATCTCATCGAACACGATCGTGGTCTACTTCAGCGACAACGGCGGCCAGTACGCGTCGGGCGGATCGAACATTCCGCTGCGCGGCGACAAGGGTGATCTCTACGACGGCGGAATTCATACGCCTGCGGCGATACGATGGCCGGGCGTTTTGCCTTCGGGCGTGACCAACTGCCAGCAATTCGTGTGGGTCGGCGATTTGTTCCCGACGCTCTGCGCCGCCGCGGGTGTGACGCCGCTCAATGTCAAACCGTTCGATGGCGTGAATCTCTGGCCCGCCTTGCTCGCGGCGACGAATGGTCCGTTCAATCCGTCGATCACGCGTGGCTCGCCGCTGGTCTCCGGCAGCAGCGCGGGCAGCGGCGTTTTCGACATCTTCAGCATCGGCACGAATCTGACGATGTTCAAACTCATCCGCGACAAATTGAGCGGGGCGGTCTTCACCAACTATCTCTTCGACATCATCAACGATCCGTATGAAAGCAACGACGTCGTCAACGTCCCCGCGTATTCGAACATCGTGAACACGCTGGCCACGAACTACGACGCGATCAAAGCCGAGTCCTACACGCCCTACATCGGCGCGCATCCGCAGAGCCAGACGGTGACGGAAGGCAGCAACTTCACGCTTTGGGCGATGACGACGGTCTATCCGAAACAACTCACCTGCCAGTGGCGGAAGAACGGTGTGAACATTTCCGGAGCTACGAATCGCACGGTTGTCGATGCGAGCGTTTATCTGACTCGTCTGGATCTGACAGCCGTCGCGACAAACGACGCCGGAACTTATGACGTCGTCGTGACCGACAACGCCGTTGGATGGCCGACGACGACGAACAGTTTGCCGGCGGTGCTGACCGTCATTGCGACCGGAACGCCCGTGACGGTCACCTATGACGTGTTGCTCGGACGACCGACCGACAGTTCGATCGGCGTCAGCGTGCTCGCGAGCACGAACATCCAGGTCTATTTCGAATATGGAATCCAGTCGGGCGCATATTCGAATCAGAACGCGACAACAGCGGTGACCGGCGGAGTGCCAGCCGCCGTGGAAATCACATCGCTGCAGGCGAACTCGCGATACTTCTACCGAATGCGCTATTCGACCAACGGCAATCCACCCTTCGCGGCCGGAGTCGAGCGCACGTTTCAAACGCAACGCGCGCGTGGCAGTACCTTCACTTTTGATATCGAGGCTGACCCGCACTACAACGACAGTCCCGGCACGGTGCCGTCGGTCTGGCAGCAGACGCTGACGAACATCCTCGCCGATCAGCCGGACTTTCTGATCGACCTCGGCGATACGTTCATGGGCGAGAAATATGCGGCCACGAACCCCTATACGCTGACGCAGCCCGGCATCATCGAGGCGTGCGCTGCGGTGCGCAGCCAGTTCTTCAACATCTCCGGCCACTCCGTTCCGCTATTCCTCGTGGATGGCAACCACGATCCGGAACTCGGCTGGCTGCTGACGAACAGCGCTCCACAGGCGAATGCGGCCGTGTGGGGTGCCAGCGCGCGCGAACTTTATTATCCTTGTCCGGTTTCTGGCGGGTTCTATTCCGGCGCATCGACGAATGATTTCTATCAGCAAAGACCGCGTGACGGTTACTACGCTTTCGAGTGGGGCGACGCGCTCTTCATCGTGATCGATCCGTTCTGGTACAGCAACCAGAGCACGCGGAAATCCAGCAACCCGTGGGCGTGGACGCTCGGGACGAACCAATACTTCTGGCTGAAGTCGACGCTCGAAAACAGCACCGCAAAATTCAAATTCGTTTTCGGGCATCACCTCGTCGGCGGGAGCTTCGACACGGACGCGCGCGGCGGGCTGGAGTATTCGCCGTATTTCGAGTGGGGCGGTTTGAGTACGAATGGCACGCCCGGCTTCGCGGCGAATCGTCCCGGCTGGCCGATGCCGATTCGCGATCTGCTGCTCGCCAACAAGGCGCAAATCTTTTTTCACGGTCACGACCATCTCTTCGTGAAGCAGGATTACTACGCGTCCGGCATCACCAACGGCAGCCCCGACCTGATCTATCAGGAAGTGCCGCAGCCGAGCCACTATCCCTACGATGCGACGAGCTACGCGACGGAGACAAACATCGATTACAACTACCAGAGCGGCGTCTTCTACGGGAGCGCCGGCCACCTGCGCGTAATGGTTTCGCCGACCAATGCCACCGTCGACTACGTCCGTTCCTACCGCACTTCGGATATCGGAAAAACCAACCGCACGGTCACGTATAGCTACAACATCCCCACGCCCAGCAGCACGGCGACTAATGCGTCGATCACATCGGCGGCACCCACTGCGACCGGGAACTTCATGCTCCAATGGATCGCACAGCCGGGCGTCGCTTACTTCACGCAATGGTCCCCCGACCTCGTTCAGTGGAACACCGTTCCCGTCGGGCAGACCAATTCGTGGCTCGACACGAACATGCTTAACGCCGCGTGGCGGTTCTACCGACTGACGTGGTAGCAGCCTTCCTGCCGCATCCACACAATTCGGAACCGAATCGCACTCGCTTCCACGTTATTACGGCCGCATCTCTCGTTCTGAAGACCTTCTCGATGAGGGGCTCCCTGGTGTGTCGCAGCCTGTAGTCTGCTCCAACACCCTCTTCGAGCTGAAACCAAGGTTTCCGCAACGTCCTGACGAACGCACGCGAGGGCTCATTCCCGGATCGGCGCATATTCCCTTGGATGAGTTGCGCCAGCGTCTGGGCGAGTTGCCGCGCGATCGAGAAATCATCGCGCATTGCCAGATCGGCCAGCGCTTCTACATCGCAACGTGTATACTCAGCCAGCACGGCGTCCGCGTGCGCAGGAAACCGCGCATGTTCTGCCTAGCGCAGTTCAATACGCCCCGTCGTTTTGCTGGCAACGATTTCGCCGATGGCTTCGCCGGACGCGTCGAGGAACAGCCACGGGTGCGTGGCGAAGGTGGACATGGACCAGCTCTGGCTGATTCGATGTCGGCAGATCTTCTCCGCTTGCCCGAAAAATCGAGCCAGAAGACTTCGACTTTCGATGGCCGGGAATTTTTCACCGAGATTTCCGTGGCGTCGACGCTGTCGCGCGAGCGCAGATTTTCTTCTTCGGATGGCGGGAGGAGTTTCAGCTTCTCGAATGCGACGGGCGGCACGGGAAACTTGCCGGAATAGATTTCGTCAATCAGCTTGAACGCGTCGGGATCGTATTCGGCGAGCCACGCGCGGCCGACGCGCGGCGGCGGTTTAATTTTGCCGTAATCGCCGCGCGAATCGAAATACCACATCGTCAGTTCGGCGAAGAATTCCTTTTCGTTCGTCGCGGCGCACATGGTTTTCCAGAGGCCCTTGGCGGTTGATTTGCGGTACTGATCGAGGATGCGGTCGTAGATTTCCTTGCCGAGCGCGTAGTCCATGAGCGTGTGCGCGAACTCGTGCGAGCAGATGTCGCGGTGATCGCGATAATGATCGTTCGGAAGCGCGAGCAGATTGTCTTCGCCGCAGCTCGCGACGAGTCCGCCGAGTCCGCGGGCGCGCTGATCGAGCGTGAGCGAGCCTTCGTATTTCTTGCCTTTCCATTCCTTGTAGTCGGGCATGTCCACCATCATCTGGTCTTTGCCGATGATGTGTTCTTCCGCGCCGGTGGCGGCGAGATTGGACCACGCCTGCGGAAGATTTGCGAGCATCCGGCCCATCCGCTTTGCCGCCTCGCGCATCGCGTCGTCGGATACGACGGCATGCGCCTTGATGGGAATTCCACCGAGGTTGATTTGCTTGCTGTAGAAACCAGATTCGGGCGGATCAATTTTTTCGATGGTCTGCGCGCGGGCCGAAGAAATCGCCGCAAGAAACACAAAAAGGCACGAAAAGAGAAAACTCATTTTGAACATCCATCCGGGCCTGCCATGGAGAGAACGCCGTATTCGGCTGATTCGAGAAGTCTTCTTGTTTCCTCGATGGTTATTGCTCTGTCGTTACGTCTCACGGCTTCTCACCTAACCAGAGCGTCACGCCTTTTCCAAGCGTGCGTAGCGGGCCAACATTGCGAGGACTGCGCCGAACGTTCGCCTTCCAATGATTGGAAAATTCCAGGAACCAACATTCCAATGATTGGAAAATGCCGGGCCATTCTTCGTGCGATGCAAGCGCTCATCATCCTGCCGTTGGCCCGCGACGCTGACGGACGCGGAGATTCTCGAACGCGTCGTCGCGCTGAATGCCGAGCGCGCCCGCGAAGAGGAACAGGGCATCGTCCGCTGGCTGCGGCCCGAATATCAGGCCAGAGATCAGAGGCCAGAGGTCAGAAGTCAGACGGAACTGGTGCTGCCGGTCGGTTAATCGGCGACGAAAAAAGCAGCCGGCAAAGCGTCGTGGCCCGATACGCTTTCCGCCCGCGTCAGCGCCGTCGAATCCTCCGTGCGCGCCGCCGGCGCGCCCGTCTCCGCCGCCACGATCGCGACGAACTTCAAACGCGCCCGCGCCGCCGACATCTCCGAAATCCTCGAAACGCTCTGCGCCCTCGGCCGCATCCACCGCGCGCCCGCGCCCGACCACTTCATCGCGTGACCGATAATTTCCAATCATTGGAAACAAGCGCAGCGAAGAATTCCAATGATTGGAAAACTAGGGGCGTGAGAATTCGAATGCCGCGAAGTTTGTTGCTGATGCTTTCTGCCCTGCTGATCGCACCGCTGGCCGTGGCGCGTGCCGACGACGAGTTGGTTGTGTATCCGCCGGTGCCGGGACTCGCAGCCTCGCAGCATTACAAGGTGCGTGTGCGCGCGGCCACTGATGGCAGCGAGTGGAGGAGCGCGTTCGCTTGGGAGACCGTCTGCAAGTCCGTCGCGAAAAAGTCGGACGCCTACTTCGACAGTCTTGCGGGCTGGACGCACACCTATGTGAACTTTGAAACTGCCGGTGCCGTGGAGATCGAGATCGCCCGCGTCAGCGGCCAGCCGATTCATACCGCTGTGGTGCATCCGCAGCGCAAGGCGTCCGCGTGCTCGGTCAAGGACGGCAAGGTTCTTGTCCGGCTCGACAAAGCCTGTCTCGTGGCCGTTGATATAGATGGCCAGATGGACGGGCAGGACACGGGCAAGGGCTACAAAGGGCCGCCG
>CAIVKH010000176.1 GCA_903906425.1 uncultured bacterium | reverse complement strand
CGCCCAAATTCGAAAAAACAATCTTTCTCACTTTGCCGTTCTGCAAAATGATCTCGGCCCGCGCGTGCCCGCCTTGAAATTCGCCGTGAACATGGATCGGTTCGTGTTCGTTCGCATAAAAGAACACGACCAATCCGAAGTATTCATAGAGCTTGGGCATGTTGGTTCATTTCATTTCCAATGATTGGAAATTCCGGGTCTCGCAATTTCCAATCATTGGAAGTTGCGGTCTATTTCTTCTTCGCGCCGCTTTTCTTCGCGGCTTTGCCCAATTCGAAAGCCTTGTGCAGCGCGACGACGGCCTTGTCGGCGTCGGCTTTGCGAATGGCGACAGAGATTTTGATTTCGCTCGTGGCGATCATTTCGATGTTGATGGTGTTTTTCGCGAGCGCATCGAACATGCGCGATGCGACGCCGACGTGGCTGCGCATTCCGACGCCGACGATGCTTACTTTGGCAACGTCTTCATCAACCATCACGCCGCCGGCGGAAATGTTTTCGAGGGCGTCGAGCACCCGCTTGGCCTTGGCAAGTTCGCTGCGTGGGACGGTGAACGAAACGTCGGTCTTCGCATTTTCGCTGATGTTCTGGACGATCATGTCCACGTTGATATTGCTGTTGGCGAGTTCCTTGAACAGGCGGGCGGCGGTGCCCGGTTTGTCCGGCACGCCCCGCACGGTCACTTTGGCCTGTCCTTTGTCGCACGCGATTCCACGAACTACGATGTCTTCCATATTCCTCACCTCTTCTCGAACGATTGTTCCGGGGTTCTCATTGAAACTCGACATGACTTCCAAGCACACGCCGTACTTTTTCGCGAACTCGACGGCGCGCGACTGCAAAACTTCCGAACCGAGGCTGGCCATCTCGAGCATCTCGTCGTACGAGATTTCGTCGAGCTTCTGTGCGTCGGCTACGACGCGCGGATTCGCGGTGAACACGCCGTCAACGTCTTTCAAAATCTGGCACTTGTCCGCGTCGGTTGCCGCGGCGAGTGCGACGGCCGTCGTGTCAGATCCGCCGCGGCCGAGCGTCGCGATGTCTTCGCGCGGATTCAAACCTTGGAAGCCGGCGACGACGACGATCTTGCCTTCCTTCAGCGCCTTCTTAAGTCGAACAGGTTTGATGTCGCGGATTTTTGCCTTCAGATGAACTCCGTCGGTTGTGATGCCAGCCTGTGGGCCCGTCATCGAAATTGCTTCGGCACCTGCTGCGTGGAGCGCCATCGCGAGGACGGCGGACGAAACTTGCTCGCCAGTTGCCATCAGCGCGTCCATTTCGCGATCGTCAGGCTCTGCGTTTATTTTTTTTGCGAGCTCGATCAAGTCATCCGTCGTATCGCCCATCGCGCTGACCACGACCACAACCTGATTGCCCAAATCGCGTGTCTTGATGATGCGGCGCGCGACGCGCTGCATACATTGGACATCGGCGACGGAACTGCCGCCATATTTTTGTACGATCAATGCCATTTTATTTCCTCATCCAAAATCTGCGATGCGGAGCCGCACTGTCTTGCTTTTCACAACATCCAGGGCGTCGATTTCCGCCAGCGCTGCCTGACAATTTTGTTCGCCAGCTTCGTGCGTCAGGAAAATCACCGGGACTTGTTCGCCGCGGCGCTCTTCTTTCTGCATCATCGAGGCGATGCTGATCTGGTGCTTGCCGAGAACGTGCGAAATTTTTGCGAGCACGCCAGGCTTGTCGATGACGTTCAACCGAAGATATGACCGCGTCGAAGCCTGTTCGATCGGCGCAAGACGAAGCGATCCGTTTTGTGCCGCGAGATTCGGACGCGAGTAATGACCACCCGCCGCGAGGCGTTCGGCGATTTCGGCAACATCGCTGACGACGGCGCTGGCGGTCGGCAACCGGCCCGCGCCGCGGCCGTAATAAAGCGTGTCGCCGACGATGTCGCCGCTGACGAGCAGCGCATTGAAAACGCCACTGACTTGCGCGAGCAAATGCTGATGACGAATCAGCGCGGGATGAACGCGAACGCCGACCGCACCGTTTTCATTTTTAATGACGGCAAGAAGTTTGATGCGGTAGCCGAGTTCTGCGGCATACGAAATGTCTTCCTGCGCGAGGCCGCGAATGCCTTCGACAAAGACATCTTTCATCGGAACGTTTGAACCGTACGCAAGCGCGGCGAGAACCGCGGCTTTGTGCGCTGTGTCGTGGCCGTCAATGTCGAGGCTCGGTTCGGCCTCGGCGTATCCGGCCGCTTGCGCCTCTTTCAAAACGTCATCGAACACGCGGCCTTCCTGCTCCATTTTCGTGAGGATGTAATTGCAGGTTCCATTCAAAATTCCGCAGATCGCGCTGATTTGATTTGCGACGAGTCCTTCGCGTAACGCACGGATGCACGGGATTCCGCCGCCGACGCTTGCTTCGAATCCAAGTTCGACATTCCTTTCGTCGGCCAGCGCGAAAAGCTCTTTGCCGTATTCCGCGAGAAGTTTTTTGTTTGCAGTGACAACAGGCTTACCGCTTTGCAGTGCCTTCGTGACCAATTCGCGAGCGATGCCGACGCCTCCGATCAGTTCGATGACGATATCAATTTTGGGATCGGCAACGACTGCTCGTGCATCAGTTGTGAGGATCGAACGATCTATTTTGACGCCGCGGTCGCGTTCAAGTTCGAGATCAGCGATTTTGCGAAGAGCGAGTTTGACGCCGATGCGTCGTGCGATCAGATCGCCATTTCGCTGAAGCGTCTCGACGACACCTGCGCCGACGGTTCCGAATCCGAGAAGGCCTATTCCGATTTCTTTCATGATCGTTTGTACCTACAAAAAAACCCCTCGTTGGGCGAGGGGTTGGCAAAAAAAAGTTCACGCCAGAACCCCTCAGGTTCCTCCCACCGTAATCGTGATCGTGACCAACGTTTTCATTTCAAGGTCCGATACTGTATCGAAAAAAGCGGGCGGCTCAAGCGGAATTTCTTTCCCGATCCTCCGGCAAAGTGTGTTATCGGATGAGAGTCGGTTTCTGCGAGAACATTTCGCCATTCTCGTCGGCGGCGTGACGGACAGGGACTCGCGTGTTCATTTATTTGAGCACTTCGTTGATCGCTTTGCGGTGTTCACTGTTCTTGTTCTTCATTTTCTCCTTGCCGACTGCGAACGATCCAAACCCGTAGCTGAAGGAAACGATGATGATGGCGCTGGCGAATAGCGCGACGAACCATGCGATCACAGTGTTGAAATATTTCGCCTGTGTCCAGAATTTGATCGCTGGGACAGCGACAATGAAGGAGGCGAAGACGGCAATCACCAGCAGGAAAAATATACCGGCCTCTGCGCGAAGTATCGGGGCCAGGTAAATGCTGGATGCGGTGAGAGCCGCCAGGAGGGTTGCCATGCCAACCGCCGATGCGATGAAACCTGCAAAACCGTCAATGTTCGCAACGTCCATGCGTTCGCCGACGCGAGTGAAAACCCATGCAAACATCAGAAAACCGACGGCCGCCAGCGTCCAGAATTGCCACTGCTCCGCCGGATGCTGAAGCAAGGTGTCAGCTACGCTGTTGAAGTGATCGATCCAGATTTGCTTGCTCATGCCCTGCAACCTTTCCAATTCCGCATGTCATCAGAATATTCCAATGGTTGGAAAAAAGAAACGGCGGAGTTTCCAATGATTGGAAACTCCGCCGCCACGCTGAATCGAAAATCTATTTCCTCTTCACACCCTCGGCGCTGATTTCGACTGTCACTTCATCGGCGACGACCAGGCCGCCGTTGGCGAGTTTCGCGTCGAAGTTCAGGCCATAATCTTTGCGATTGAGTTTGAAACTACCTTCGATGCCAACACGCGTCATGCCCCAAGGATCTTGGATCGGTCCGTTGATTGACACGGGAATCGAAACGTCTTTTGTAGTCTGTTTGATCGTCAATTTGCCCTTGACGATGACTGAGTCACCGCTTTTTTCGGCACCTGTCACTTCAAATTTTATTTCCGGGAATTTCTCAGCGTCGAAGAACTCTGCGCTCTTGAGATGATTATCGCGCTTCTCGACACCGGTGTTGACGCTCTTTGTCTGAATTGTCGCGGTGCCTTTGAATTCGTCGGGCCTCGCCTGGTCGTAACTGAACTCGCCTTTGAATTCCGTGAATTTTCCTCGAACAGTGCTCACGACCAGATGTTTGGCCGCGAAGCCCAATGTCGTATGCACTGGATCTAGGTCGTAGGTGTCAGCAAAAACAGGCAAGGCAATCGTTGCAGTACATATGGCCAAACTAAGCTTCATCATATTCATATCAATCTTCTCCGTGGGTTCATTTAGGTCGCAGAAGCTACGGCGACACCAGCGATTCGTCAAATGACACCTCTTCTGTGAAGTTTTTGTTGGATGAACAGAGGAACGAAGCAATTGGCATGATTGAAGGCTTAGCGAACGTGTTAAATGCAGGTATAATAGTACAAGTATCAAATGTAACAAACTACTAATACATAAACAGCGCATAATGTAGAATGTGATATATGATCGGCTTGATCTGGTTCGTGGCAGCACGATGTTCTCATCTCGGCATGGTATTTCATGCAGAAAAAGTACTATCGCAGTGCTGAAATGCGTTGATGAAGACGCTTCGAGTATCAGTTTTGAGAAAGTGACTTCAGGGCGGCATGCAACGACAGAAGATTGGGATCATTTGCAGGCAACAATCCTCGCCACCGGGCCTCGCATCAAATCGGCACGACGAATGCTAAAAGTAAATCAAATAAATTCTGCGGGGCTTGTGTCGGAGGGTTGGGAAAATGCATTACAAAAATGGAAAGAGACAATTGGAAGCGAAGACGAGCAAGCTTCACTGCGCGCAATTGTGCACCATGTTTGCTGTATTGTTCGCCATTCTCTCGAACCCGGCATGGGGCGCCACCTTGCCTGCAATCCGTGCCGCGATCACCTCGGATGCTTTGTATTCTGTCAGTTCGGCAAATTTGGCCGCTGCTTTTGGGACGACAGAATCTCAGATTATCGGCTGGCTTCAGAATAGACAAATTTCCGTGGACAGTATCGGCCGGCCGATTTCTGCGATATATGCATCCAACAGTATATCATTTTTCGCGCAGGGGTTTTCATCGAAATATACGGGGCAAAACGTGTATTGGATCCGGCAGGCGCCCGGGACAGTCGTGAAGACCATCGTGACGGCTGCGGCGTCCATCACAAATGGCCAGAGCTTCCGCGTAACAAAGGCCGTCGAACAAAATTTGGTTCTGCGCAGTGACATGGTTACGGATGTGAATGCTGATCCGTGGTTCTGGCAGTTGCTACAGCCCAATTCGACGTTGCAAAAAACTTTGAAGGTGACGGTTGATCTGCCGGGTGTGACCGTCGGCGACACACTGACCTACAATTTGATGGGTTCGGTATCGTCCGGTTCGGACGTTTTGAGTGTGTCCTTGAGCAACAAGTTGAATTACGTGACACTTGGTTCTGCTACCGTTTCGGGTTACAGCTACGTTGTCTCGACAGCGAGTGTATCCTCCGCGGTCTTCTCGCCCACGAACAACACCATCTTGATCACCGCAACCACTCTCAACGGCGAGTCGGTCTATGTGGATAAATTCTCCATCGCCTACCGCCGTTCATACACGGCCATCAGCAACGAACTTGTATTTGCCGCCGATACCAACGATCCCGTGACCGTGACCGGATTCACCAGCAGCAATATTGAAATCTATGATGTCACAACGCCTCAAAATCCCTTGCTTGTCACCGGGTGGACGCTTAGCGGATCGAATGGAAACTATGGGGCCTCGTTCCATCCCGCTTCTTGCGCGGGGCAGTTCGTGGCGGTGTCCGGCGGCTTCCGGCACGCGCCGGTTTCGCTTGTCGCAAGCACTCCTTCGAACCTTCGCAATCAGGCCAAAGGAGCCGATTACATTGCCATCACGGTAAGTTCATTCACAAACGTCGTTCGGCAGCTCGTGACTTACCGGTCAAGTCATCACTTGAATTCCATGCTTGTCGATGTGCAAAATATCTATGACGAATTCAACTATGGCCTTCCCGATCCGCGTGCCATCGGCGCATTTCTCGGCTATGCCTTCCGCATGTGGAACACCAGTCCCCGATATGCGGTGTTGGTCGGCTCGGGATCCCTGGACTTTCGCAACAACAAGGGTTACGGAGATTGCATCATCCCGCCGCTGGTCATGGTAGATAGCTCCGGTCTTCAGGCCACAGACGACCCCTTGGGCGATTTCGACGGTGATGGCGCGGCAGAAGGGCCATCGGCCGTCTCCCCATCATGACGACTGTCGATTTCTCGAACATATTCGCCAAAATCAAGTCTTATGAGACGGGCGGAAATTGGAAGACCCAGATGGTCGCTGTTGCCGATATTCCCGATTCAGCAGATTTTGAGGCTGACAGCGACTACATCGCCAGTCTGACAACCGTTCATTCCGTCGAGAAGAACTATATCAAGACTCCTCAAGGAATCAGCGCGGCCCACACGGCACTCATCAATTCGTTGAACACCGGTCGCGGCCTGATGACATATTTCGGCCACGGCGACGCCAACCAGCTCACTACCACGAACGGTTTTTTCACGAAAACCGATGCGCAGGCACTGACCAACACCTCCTCGCCCGCGCTGGTAATGACCATGACCTGCCTCGCTGGCGACTTCGGGCAGGTCGGGGCCGATTCGCTCGGCGAAACACTTGTCAAAACCACGAATGGTGCCGCCGCCGTATGGGCCGCGGGCACAATACAGTGCGATGTTGATGGCCGGTCCATTGGCGGCGTGATGGTTTCCAATCTCTTTATGAACGGCATCGCGCGCCTTGGCGATGCAATCATTGCTGCAACCGCCGCCAATACAGATCGAGCCACCGCCTGTCGGGCCTATAACCTGCTCGGGGACCCCGCGCTTGCGGCCGGTAATATGGACAGTATCCGCCCCGGCCCGCAGACCCCGACCACAACCGCCACCTATGCGGAATGGGTGAACTGGGCCATGGCTCCAGTCGTCGTTGATCAAGGTGTTGGACTGAACCCCGGCGACGACGCCGATGGCGATGGTGTCAATAACAGCAATGAATACGTTGCTGGCACCGATCCTCTCAGCGACTCGTCCGAACTCACGATCGTCACCGCAGCGCCCATCGCAGGCGACAAGATCGTCGTCACATGGGGCAGTTCCAACCACCGCACCTACGACCTCGAACGCTGCACCGATCTGATGAGCGGCCAATATCAGGCCGTCGGATCGAGCATTTCTGCCACACCTCCGCTGAACACATTCACCGACACCGTCACAGGTATCACCTCGCCCATCTACCGCATCCGCGTCAAATAGCCGCTCGTATCCGCAACGACCGTGGCTCAACGCCGCTGTGGTCCCCAATCTGCGCATCGGTCAGCAAGAAATCGGACCCTGGCGAGTCGCAATTTCCAATCATCGGAAACGAGGGGAAGGCTATTTTCCAATCATTGGAACTCATGTGATTGGTGGCCGCACGACATATTCCATGGGCCTCAAGCCTGCCGCAATTCCAGCCTGTGAGGAATATGGAGCGCGCGGCCCATCTGCGTTCGCGCACTCGGAGCTTGGAACGATTGATCTCTGCACGTCACCGCAGTCGCGGGCGGATTGTGCGGAGCAGTACGTATAGAATGGCGCAGAACACGATGGCCACCGCGATGACAATCATCGTGTGAATGTAGGACGCCAGCCCGCTGGCAACTTTGAGCGGGTTGCTTTTCGCCTTGCCCAGTTCGAGCACAGGAGCGTTGGTGATGGCCGCGATGCGCGTGCGGCGCTGAAGGTCGTAGCGCGGGAGCGGCGTGTGCTCCGCACCATAGTGAAGCATGGGCGATCGCCCGCCCTGCGACTCGAAGAACAAATATTGCGGTGCCGTCTCGGCCACGACCGAATCGATGACCGGTGGTTTCTGGTCGTAGTGATAGAACTCGATCTTGAGCTGCCGGTATGCCGCACCGTGGAGGTCAATGACATCGCGGCTTTGTCCGCCAACACGATAAAGCCCGCCATCGGCGGCCCAGCGCCACATAGTTGCAGCGGAATTGCGGCCGAAGACTTTCACCGGCAGCATAAATTCATTGCCGGCTGCGCGAATGCGAAGCCGTTCGATCGGTCGGTTTTGCGCTCCTGTGTCATAGGCCAGTGTCTTGACACCGTCGCGAAATTCGGTTGCAGACAACACCAGCGGCTGAAGCGCGATTTGTTGCAGCGGTGCGCAGTTCGCCGCGCGATAGAGCACCTGGACGTCGAGAACATCGATCGGCTCTTTTTCGTTTCGCGCATTCGGATGAATACGCAGCAGCAGACGCGTGGCGGCCGACTCGCCATAGTTCACGATGCGATTGCTCACATGCGCTTCTTGCATCTGGTCGACCAGATATCCGCTGCCGAGTTCCTTCCACGACTGCCCGTCGTCGCTGCCAAGAACTTCCACGCGACGGATAAAATCATGACCGGCGGTGAGGATCGAAACCTGATTGTGGCGCGACGGATTTCCGTGTTCATCGGGCCGAACCTGGACCTCCTGCACCACCACCTGTCCGCCGGCTCCCCCGCTACGTTTACCCGCGATCGCGAAGACCGTGGTCACATCGTCGAGTCTCGGCGGTGACCACAGGAAGAACGGCCAGACCACGCCGCGTTCATCAATGATCCGCATGTCGGCGGGGAACGCCTTGCAGCCATCGAAGATCTCCGCGGGGATTATGACGCGATTGACGCTGCCGGATGCAATGTCGCCGAGAATCGGCTGCTGCCACGCGAACGCTTCGGGCGTATCTGCGGCGAAGATGCGCCCGGCGGCGACAGCCGCGGCTGCAATCCATGCGCAACGGGACAAATTCATGAGAGAATCTTGCCGCGTTTTGTGCAGGATGCAAGATGAAGCGAGGAGGGTGCGGGCGAGAAGAAAGAGGGTGGGGTGGGGAATGTCGTGAACCTCGGAATGAAAGGCGAAGGTCGCGGCGTCCGGACGCAACGCGGCGATTATTTGCCGGCGTGTTTTTTTCGGTAATTGGCCAACTTCCACGTCGCGAGGTTCAATCGGGTCATTCACGAAAATCAGGAGTGGAAGCACCGCCGCACAATTTCGCACAGAACTCACTTGCCCATCATGAACACAGATGATGCCTGAGAAGACGATCGCGCTTGCCACTCAATTGCCGCGCGGACATTCTCAGCATTTCTGTCAGTCGTCGAAAAAAACGAGAGAATCAACCAACCGAGAAACCAATATGAATATGAAATTGATGATGATCGCGCTTATGGCCTCAATGATCTTGCCCGCAGCCTGGGCCGCCGGACCGGCGCAAAAGGAATCCCGATTCTTCGAAATGCGGACATATTTTGCCGCGCCGGGCAAGCTGGACGAGCTTCAGAAGCGTTTCCGTGAGCACACATGCGAGCTGTTCAGGAAACACGGCATGGAGAACATCGGTTACTGGCTGCCGTTGACGAACACCGAAAATAAACTCATCTACGTGCTCGCCTATCCGACCCGCGAAGCGCGCGAAAAGTCATGGATTGATTTCATGGCCGATCCGGATTGGAAGGCGGCGCAAAGGGCTTCCGAAGTCAACGGCAAGCTCGTCGAAAGAATGGAATCCGTTTTCATGACGGCCACGGATTTTTCGCCAGCAGTTGCCCCCTCGGCCGGCGCGGAAACGAGGACCTTTGAATTGCGTCAGTACACCTGCACGCCCGGGCATCTGCCCAATCTGCTTGAACGCTTCCGCGAGCACACCGTTGCGCTGTTCGCCAAGTACGGCATGACGAGTATTGGCTATTGGACCCCCGCGGACAAATCCAAGGGCGCGGACGACACGTTGATCTACATACTCGCTCACAAAAGCGCGGAAGCGGGCGCAGCGTCGTTCAAGAATTTCCGCGCCGATCCGGAATGGATCGGCGTGAAGGCAGACTCCGAGAAAAAAGCCGGTGGTTCGCTCACCATTCCCGACGGCGTGAAATCGACACTCATGGCTCCGACGGATTTCTCGCCGATGAAGTGAGAGTGATCACCAACGCCAAGCGCCTTCCTCTGAGCGGGAGCAAGCCGCCTGGTCGCAGCAGCCACATTCTCTTCAAGACAGTTCCATCGCTTGGCCAAGGCGCTCGGCGGCGACTAGACGGCCGCAACGCTTGCGCGTCATGCAGCCATAGGAAATGGAAGCGCGGGTGCACCAGCGCTATTTCCAATCATTGGAAGAGTCCGGTTTTGACTTTTCCAATGATTGGAGGTCCGCTAGAAGCAAGGAAGTGTTTTTCAGGTGTCCGGTGATTATCCAATGTGGAGGCTTGTTGCCATGAAACGTCTGCCAGCTGCTTGTGTTCTTGCGCAATTTTTTCTTTTGGCCGCGACGGGGCGTGCCGCGGATGGCTCGTGGTCGAATGATGCGAGCGGCAGATGGGGCGACGCCGCCAACTGGGCCGGAGGCGTGCTCGCGACGGGCGCGAATGCGACGGCGTATTTTACGAATTCAATCACCGCCGGCCGCGCCATTTCAAACGATCTGCCCGGGCAGTTGATCGGCAACCTGACGTTCGATGCCGGCACGAACTCCTGGGCGTTGGGCGGCGGCAAACTCTCCCTTTCGACGACGCCGGGTTTCTCGATGATTGCAACGCTGTCGGGCACGACGACGGTTTCCGCCGTTCTGTCGGGCGGGCCGAATGTCGTGAAGCTCGGCACCGGCGCGCTGAATCTGGCGGCGGTTGAAACGTATGGCGGGCTGACGATCATCAGCAATGGCGTGGTGAGGCTGCAGAACATCACGATGCCGAACGCGCCGCTCACAAACGCGCTGTACTGGCTGGATGCGTCCGATGTGAGCACGGTCATCGCGGTCGGTTCGACGAATGTGACGCAATGGAATGACAAGAGCGGCAATGGAAGAAACTTCTTGCAGGCGACGACGAACAACATGCCGCTGTTCGTCACGAATGCGCTCGCGGGCAAACCGGTTTTGCGATTCAACGGCAGCACCACCACGCTTGCGTACAGCACGAACACAGTTCCGCAGGCGATCTTCATTGTGAACAAGCCGACGGGCTACACCTCGCTCAACGGCATCTGGGGCAGCACTGCCGACGCCGGCATTCGCATGGCCAATAACAGTTCGTGGCAGCAGGCGGGCGGCAACGGTGACGATTTCAACAACGGAGCAGGCGGCGCGGTCTTCATCAACGGAACCGTCGGAAACAGTTTTGGAGCTTTGGGGACAGCGCATCTGCTCACGGAATATCGCGGCGCCAATAACGTCAAGGCGTACGCCAATACGTTTTTTGGTGATTACTGGCCTGCGCGCTATTGGGCCGGCGACCTTGCCGAGGCCGTCGTCTATTCGAATGCGCTCTCCACGGCGGAGCGGCTGAATGTTGAATCGTATCTGCGGCAAAAATGGCTTGGCGTCACAAATTTTCCGCCGGCGCTAAATCTGTTGCCCGTGACTTCACAAGTGCAGATCGCCAGCAGCGCGACGCTTGATCTGAACGGCGGCAATCAGGCGCTCGGCTCGTTGTCCGATAATAATGGCGCGGGCGGAACGGTCACGAATTCCATTGCATCACAATCGTTGCTGACGATCGGATCGGACAACAGCAGCCCGACGTTCTCCGGTTCAATCGGCGGACAAATCCAATTGGTGAAAACCGGCGCGGGCACGCTCACGCTCGCGGGCGCGAACACGTTCACCGGCGGATTGACGGTGGCGAGCGGCACGCTGGCCGTCGGCGCGGACAGCAATCTCGGCGGTGCGGGCAACGCGATTACGCTGAACGCAGGCGCGACATTGCAGGCGACAAATTCGTTTTCGTTTGTTTCGGCCCGGCTGCTGACTCTGAATGGTGCGGCGAATGTTGATGTCGTCGCTGGACAGGCGCTGATGCTGTCGAATAATTTCGCGACAAGCGGAAACACGCTGACGAAAACGGACGCCGGCACGCTGACGATTTTCCAGACAGCGCTTAATCCCTGGACCGGGCAGTTGGTCGTGAACGCGGGTACGGTCGTCTCCGCCTCCGCCATCACCGGCGATTCTGCGATTCGGAATAATGTCACCGTCAACAGCAACGGCACGCTGAGTCTTGGCACGCTGGTGAATTCGATCATCAATACCGCCACGATCACGGTCAACGGCGGCGGCACGTTTGACATGAATTCCAACGCCGAAGCTTTCGCCTATCTCGCGGGCGCGGGCGTTGTCACGAATACGGCATTTATTCCTGCGACATCGGGTGTCGGCATCACGCTCGATCTTGGCGCGGCGGGCACGAGCAACAATTTCAGCGGGCAGATCAGCGGCGGCGCCCAGGTCTTGCTTCGCGGTTTGAATGGCGCGGGCACGCAGATTTTTAGCGGCACGAATTTGTTTACGGGTGGCGTTGTTATGCAGACGGGAACGTTGAGCGTGGCCCAGGACGTAAATCTCGGCCCGGCGGGCGGCCCGGTTCTTTTCTCAAACGGCACGCTGCAAGTGACGGGAACATCGTTGCAAAATCTTGATTCCCGTTTTGTGAACTGGAACGCGTTCAGCGGCGGCCTCGACATCGCGACGTCGAACAACATTTTCATGATCACGAATGTCGTCAGCGGAACCGGATCGCTGACGAAACTCGGCGCGGGCGAACTGGTGCTGGCTTCGTCGAACGGCTACACGGGCGCGACGACGGTCAACGCCGGCATTCTCGATGTCGGCCCGAATGGCGCGATCACCAGCGCGGTCGTCACGGTCAATTCCGGCGCGCAGCTCATCCTCGAAAACAGCGGCGCGTTGAACGCGGCGGCCACTTTGAATCTTGCAACCGGCGGAAAAATTTATCTGACGAACGGCGTGAACCTGACGGTGGGCACGCTGGTTCTAAACGGACTTCCGCAGTTGATCGGGACGTGGGGCGCGAGCGGAAGTGGGGCGGAGCACATCAGTGATACGCTCTTCGGCGGTGCCGGTGTCCTGAACGTGACGAATGGTTTTGCCGGGACGATTGCGTCCGGCTCCTGGGCGACAAATTCGGCAGTCTGGGGAATTTCAAACAACTGGCTCGGTGGCGTCATTGCTTTTGGCACGAACAGCACCGCAAATTTCACAAACACAATTATCGCGGACACGACGGTGAATAACAGCTATCCGCTGCTCGATGTTGGCAACCTGACCTTCAGTTCGGCTTCGAACAATTGGTTCATCACGAACAACGCGATCAATCTGGCCGTGAGCGCGGGTGTTCCGTCTGTCACGGTCGCGTCGAATCGCGCAACAATTTCATCGGTGTTGACCGGGTCGAGCGGATTGCTGAAAGCGGGCGGAGGCACGCTTGCATTGGCGGCGTCGAATACGATTTCCGGCGATACGACCGTCAGCACGGGGATTTTGAATCTGCAAAATGGCGGCGCGCTTGGTGCAGGAACAAATGTGACGGTGAGCAGCGGCGCGCGCGTCGAGTTGCAAAACAACATCACGGTCGGTGGCAAATCGAACACCATTTTTGGCGACGGCGGAAATTCTGCCGGCGCGCTACAGACCGCCACCGGATCGAACACATGGGCCGGGCCAGTTGTAATCGGCGATGCCGCGGCGCGCATCGGTGTCGGAAGTTCCGGCACGCTGGTCTTGAACGGGCCGGTTGTGGATAACGGCGCGAATCTTCCGCTGACGGTGCGCGGTCAGTCGAGCGCGAGCAGCACGGTTGTCTTGGGCGGCACGAACAACTACGGCAACCATACAGAAATTATGGGCGTGACGTTGAGGAACGGTGTGAACAATCCCGTGAACCCGTCGTCGTCGTTGAGCAACCGCGCGGTGGCTGCGGGGTATGATCTTGCGGGCTTCAATCAGACGCTCAACGGCATCGGCGTGGCGAATGACGGCGCAGGTTTCCTCGCTGTTGCCAACAGCTCCACGAATGTTCTTTCGACACTGACAATCACGAACAGCAACCCGGATGTTTATTTTGCAGGTTCGATTTCGGGCAACGTGAACATCGTGGAAAGCGGCAGCGGCACGCAGACCTTCGGCGCGGTGAACGGCTACGCGGGCGCGTCCGTTTCGCTGAATTCAGGCGGGATCGTTGCGAGTGGCAGCGTCTTCAACGGCGCGGTCACGCTGGCAAGCGGCGCGACGCTGACGGCGGTGGACGGGCCGGGATTGGTTGGCGAGTATTACAACGCTGCGCCGAACAACACCAATTTCCTGAATCCGCTCATGCTCAGCGGGCATCTGGGCCAGATGAATCCGTCGCTGCTGTTCAATTTCCCGGCGAACGGCGTTACGAATTTTGATTTCAAATCTGACGGCACCGGATTCCCCGCGCCGTACAATCTCGGCGGCAGCAGCCTCGTGAACAATTTCGAAGTCCGCTGGCGCGGCAAGTTCAACGCGCCTTCGACGGGCCTGTACTATTTCGACTGCACGAGCGACGACGGCACTTACATCTGGATTGACGGAAGCAACGTGCTCTTCAAGGTCGGAGCCGCGGTTACTCCGATGGTGACGAATTTCATGACGACGGCCGGAATGCACGACATCGTGATCGCATTCAATCAGGGCACGGGCGCGTACTTCTTGAACGCGAACATTGCTGCGCCCGGCGGAACCACCAACCGCCTTTCAAACGGAATGCTGATGTCCAGCCCGGCCGTCGGCTCGCTGAGCGGCGCGGTCGGAAGTTCGATTGTCTTGGGCAACGCGACGCTGCTCGTTTCGCAAACGAACAACACGAGCTTCGACGGTGTGATCAGCGGCGTCGGCGCGATTCGCAAGCTCGGCAGCGGCACGCTCGCGCTCACGGGCGCGAACGCGCAGACGAACAACATTCTTGGCGGCGGACGCCTGAGCGTTTCGAGCGACGCGAATTTCGGCGGCGCGACGAGCGCTGTCACTTTCGATGGCGGCATTCTGCAAGTCACCGGCACCGCGATAACGAACATTGATTCGCATCCGGCGAATTGGACCACGTTCGTCGGCGGTTTCGACATCGTGAGCGCCTTGAACACCTTCGTCGTCACGAACAACATTGTTGCGCCGGCGACAAATTCCATTCTTTGGAAATTTGGCCCCGGCACACTTCCAATGATTGGAAATTCCGTAACCGCTCCCGGCGGTATTGACGTACGCGGCGGAATGTTGGTGCTGAATAATTCAAGTCTGTCGAACGGCGCGAACACCGCCGACATCGTCGGCGATCAGGCGGGCGACAGCGCGGCGATGCTGGTGCAGGGCGCGAGCCGCATTACGCGGACGACAAATGCGCTGATTTTCGGCAACAACGCCGGCTCGACGGGCATTGTCACGTTTGCTGACAATTGTCGCGTTACGGCTTTGCACACCGTTCCGATTTATGTCGGCAACAATGGACGCGGCGTGCTGACGATTCAGGACAATTCGTATGTCAGCAACCGACTCGAAGTTGGATTTGGCACCGGCACCGGCGCGGTCTATCAGCGCGGCGGCAGCGTGTTCGATTCCGACGGCTCGACGTTTGACGGTTCGCTCGGCCAGGGCCTGGGATCGTATGGCTATTACGGATTGTTTGCCGGTTCGTTCACGAATCGAGGCTGGACGCAGGTGGCGTGGAGTGGCCTCGGCGTGATGCAGCAATTCGGCGGCAGCTATGTTCACCTCGGCCTCGATGGACAGTTCGACATCGGCCGCGGCGGAACCGGCGTGCTTCACACGGCGGGTGGAACTTTTGCATCGGCGGGCAACGTGGATCTTGGATATTCGAGCGGCGGACCGGGCGGCTGGAATGTCTGGACCGTTGCCAACAATGCGCAGGCGTATGTCACCGGCGCGGTGACGATGTGCAACATGGCGGCGATGACCGCGACGCTGAATCTCAACGGCAACAGCCTTCTCGTCGCGAATCAAATCACCAAGCCGGCCACCAACAGCACCGCGTTTGCGTATGTGAATTTCAACGGCGGAACGTTGCGCGCGGGCGCGGCGGGCAACTTGTTCAACACCGGCGCCAATTCACCCAACGCCATTTTTGTTTATGGAAACGGCGCGACGATTGACACAACGAACCTTGCCGTCAGCGTCGCTCAAAATCTCCTCGCGCCACCGAACAGCGGTGTCGCGAACATTCAAAATTTGACGCAAGGCTCGAACTACATCGGCTCGCCAATCGTCAACATTTCCGGCGGCGGCGGAACCGGAGCGACGGCGGTCGCGATGATGGACCTCGCGACAAACAGCCCGACGTTCGGACAGCTCACGAACATTCTCATCACCAGCGCGGGCGCAAATTATTCGTCAGCTCCAACCGTTACGCTTTTCGGCGGCGGCGCCTCGACGGCCGCGACAATCGGCGTTGTGAGCATCGGCGCGAATTCTTCCGGTGGTTTGAACAAGCTCGGAATCGGAACGCTGACACTTCTCGGAACGAACACCTACGGCGGCACCACGACAATCAGCAACGGCATCCTGCTGGTCAGTTCGACAAATACGATTCCAGGCGCGATCACGATGACGACGAATACGGCGGGCATAGGCACGACGTATCCGATGGATCAGAATTTCATCAACTGGGCCACATCGCGCATCACGAGCGGTTCGACGTGGGGCGTTCTGGCCATCGGCGCGAACGATACGAACAACCTCAACCTTTCCATGCTGCCGAATGTTGCGCTGGCTGCGGCGGGCGGTTCGTACACGTACAGCGGCAACCTCACGCTCAGCAGCACGAACCTTTATCTCAGCGGCAACAACGGCACGCTGGTTTACGCGCCAGCCATCGGGACCGGAACGAATGTCTTCGCCGGGTACAACGGCGTCGGCACGCTCATCCCCGGCACGGTGCAATTGAGCAGCGCGAGCAACGCGCCGTATGCCAGCACGATCAACGTCATGAGCGGAACGCTTCAGGCTGGAGCGACGAATTCCTTCGGTACGAATTCGGTTGTGAATGTTGCGAACGGAGCAACGCTCGATGTGAACGGCCAGAGTCTCGGCACGGTGCAGGTGTACGCGCAAGGCGCGGGCGTCACCGGGAACGGCGCGATTATCAATTCGGGAGCGGCGCAACAAAACGCGTTGCAGTCCGTTCGTCTCACGGGCAACGCAACGCTCGGCGGAGCGAATCGCTGGGACATTCGCGCAGCAACGAATGCGGTGCTCGATCTCGCGAACAACACGCTCACCAAGACGAACGCAAATTTCATCTCGATCGTAAACGCAAATCTGACGGCCGGAAACATCGTCATTGGGCAGGGTACGCTTGAGTTTGCGACCTCGACGACGACCACATCGGGCGTGGGCAGCATCACGATCCAGCCCGGCGCAACGTGGTCCGTCTGGGGCGCGCCTTCGCCGACGGTGACCTGGCCGATCACGAACAATGGCGGCTCGATTGGAATTGATGGCGGCGGCGATTGCACCATCGGCTCGTCCATCGCGCTTGCCGGCCCGACGAACACGTTCATCGGATTGGCCGGCTACCGGCTCGTGCTGACCGGACTTGTCAGCGGCGCAGGCTCGCTGCTGATGAACGGCTCCGGTCCCGTTGTGATCGCGAATACCGAATCGTACACCGGTGCGACAATCGTCACCGGCGGAACACTCGAACTCGCCGCATCGAATTCGGTTTCTGGAACGATTCCGACAACGAGCCAGTTGCTGATCAACGGCGGCACGGTGAATGTTGACTTCAACAACGGAATCGCCGGAACGAATCTGCCGCCCATCACGCTGGCCGGCGGAATGCTGACGGTTTCCAGCGGTGCATACTGCACGGTTGCCGCGCCGTTCCTCATGTCCGGCGGAACGCTCGCAGGCGGCGCGCCGGGCGCGCCGTTCGGCAACTGGTATTTCAACACCAACATCGTTGTCGCATCCAACGCGGCAATCTCGGCGGCGCACACGCAGCTGGGAATCGCGGGCGGCACGGTCATCAACGTGAGCGGCGGCGCAACGTTGAACACGAGCGGCGCGTTCGAAGATCCCGGACTTGGCGCGAACGGAACGGGAACGCTCGTCAAGGCCGGCGCAGGCACGCTCGCGATGAGCGGCCCGAGCACGTACAGCGGCCCCACCATCGTCAATGCGGGAACGGTCAAGCTGCAAGGCCTGTCGCAGCTTCCCGTGTCTGGAGCGATCTACTGGCTCGACGCCTCCGATCCGTCCAGTGTCATCAAAGACGGAAGTGGAAACGTCAGCCAGTGGAGCGACAAGACTGGAAACGGAAGACACTTCACGCAGGGCACCCTGGCGAATGAGCCTCTGTATGTTGCCAGTTCCATCAACGGCAAACCGGCGATTCGATTCAACGGATCGACGTCGCAGATCAACCTCGGTTCCGGCACATCGCCGCAAACGGTGTTCATCGTCAACAAGGTCAACGCCGTCATCGGTCTCGGCGGCATCTGGGGCAGCAGCAATCCGTCCGACAAGGGAATTCGCATGGGCACCCAGACGAACTGGGCGCAGCTTCCCACCGACGGCAACGACTTCATCAATCCGCAAAACGTCGAGTACATCAACGGCGTTGCGACGACCAGTTTCGGCTCCGCCGGAACACCCCACATTCTCACCTCCTATCGCGGCACGGCGTCGCCCACGACCTACACCACGACGCAGATCGGCGACTATTACCCCGGCCGTTATTACTCGGGAGACATCGCCGAAATCGTCGTGTATTCCACCGCGCTGACCACGACCGACCGCCAGGCTGTCGAGGCCTACCTCACGGCAAAATGGTTCGGAATCGGCGGCGTCGGCGGCGCCAACAGCGTTCTGCCGACCAACTCGCTCGTGCGCATCGCTCCCGGCGCGACGCTCGATCTCGGTGGCATTCTCAATCAAACCATCGGCTCGCTGGGCGACCAGAATGGCGGCGGCGGCCTGATCACCGACAGCGTGGCGACGAATGTGACTCTCGCAATTGGCAACGACAACGCAAACACGACCTACTCCGGCGTAATTGCCGACGGAGCCGGCCAGGTTTCGCTCATGAAGCTCGGCACGGGCACGCAGACGCTCAACAACGCGCAAGCCTGGTCCGGACCCACCACGATCAACAACGGCTCGCTCATCATCAACGGCTCGATTGGCACCGGCGCGGTCAGCGTCGCCGCGGGCGGCACGCTCGGCGGCACCGGCGCGATCGGCGGCACGGTCACGGCCAACGGCGGCACGGTGGCGCCGGGCATGTCTG
>CAIVKH010000175.1 GCA_903906425.1 uncultured bacterium | reverse complement strand
TAACATTAGGCACAGATAACAACTTGCACAAACACCCTCAGGAATGACAAAAACCGCTCCGTCGCTCCATAAAAACTTCCAATCATTGGAACCCGCCGCCCACGATAACTTCCAATGATTGGAAACAAGGAGCGGCGACATTCCTGTCGCCGCATCGCCGCTCTGTAGGGCGACAGGAATGTCGCCCCTCCTTGCCCCGGCCGGTTGCTTGACGGGAATCGGGGGCCGCGCGGTGCTCTCTTCGCTCAGCAGCCAGCGCAGGGCCTCCTGCCTGTCGGCCTCGACGCGAACCTGCGCGCCCTGATTGACGGCGGTTGTTTCAAAGTAATAGTTGATGTCGCTTGGGTGAAATACGACAGCCACCCGCAGGCCGGTGAAGATGGAGGGCACGTGCTTGCCCAGCAGCAGGCGCTCATGGTTGAGTTGAGGAGGGGATATTTTCAGCGCGTCCAGAAGCACCCGTTTGAAGCCGCGCCCGCGCGCCTCCGCGGCGAGGGTCTCCGCCAGTTGCTTCATTTCCGCGAACACCCATTCGCCGGCCGCCTCGATTTCCAGATAGCCGGACTGTTCCTTGATATTGGTCGAAATCTTCATTGCCCCACCCACTGCAGGAAAAGCCCCTTGCCGCCCCATGCGGCATCAGCACTTTGCCTTGGGGCTCATGTTTGCATTTTTTCGGGGATGGATGTCCAGCGCAGAGTTGGAGTTGCGCGAAATTCAGGAAATGCTCACCGCGTCTTGATTCCATGTAGCCGCGCTCTCGGAGCGCTGCTACACTGCGCGCCCATGAAAAAACGTACCAAGGATTCTTCCCCGCAGGCTGACAACCGGGCTGCAAAGAAACGCCCGGCGCTCCCGCCTGATCGCGCGCTCAAAAAAATGGGCGATTGGGGCGAGCCGTGCGTCCAAATCAATATCGACGCGCCGACCGCGCGGGCCTTCGTTGCGATGAAGAAAAACAAAGGCCGCGTCACCCCGGCCCAGGCCCGTCTCATTCGCGCCGCGATGAAACGTGAAGCCTGAGTCATGAGAAACAAATCCTCTGCCGGCAAACATGCGGCAAGAACGGAGACAATATGAAAACAAAAAGACCGAACATGCAGAAGCGGCAACTGGTGGAGCGCATCGCCGCTGAGACAGACCTGCCACAACATGATGTCATGGCCGTGGTGCAGAAGACACTGGACCACATCGTTGATGCGCTCGCGGAAGGCCGCGATGTCGAATTTCGGGAATTCGGTATTTTCAGGGTCGTGCAACGCCAGGCAAGGATCGGGCGCAACCCCAACAAGCCGGAGGACACCGTCATGATCCCGGCCCACGCACATGTGAGGTTCAAGCCGGGCAGGCTCATGAAACAGCGCGTCTCGGGCGCTGTTGTCACCAAGCCTATTCGCTGACGGATGACGCCGCAGACTCCGCGCCCATGGCCAACAAATCCTCATGGAACGGCGGCGTCCCGCCCCACAGCATAACAGAACCCCCGATGGACGATTCGCGTACAAGCTGGCGCGAGAGGGGAGTAGAATCGAAACCGTGAGAATCAGACTGGCCATCGTGTGGGGTTTGTTTGGAGCGCTCTTGATCTACATGGGAGCGGAACTGGCGTCGAAAAAAGCAGCCGCCCTTGTGCTGGCGGGGTCGGGTGCGTTCCTCTTTCTTTCCGCGCTGGTTTCCATCGTCAGGGAGATCGTCGCCAGAAAGTTGTGGCGGCGGCGGGCGGCACAGCCGGCGGAGAGCAAAGCCGGGACGTTGAGCAGTACCGCCACATCCTTGCTGCGCTGACCGCGCAAGAAATTCCCGACCAACAAATCGAGCGCGAGCCGGCGCGATTGCTTTCGGCAGGGTTTGACCCCATATACCATGACGCAGGAGGTCGGTAGTCTCCCTTCGGAATGAAAAAGAAATTTTAATGAAAAAGAAGCCGTCAACCGCATCAGGCGCCAAGTCCGTTCTCCTCGTTGATGACAGCGCCGTCATCCGCAGTGCATACAGCGAACTGCTCCGGCTCTTCGGCTTTCAGGTGCTGAAGGCGCGCAGCGGCGCTGATGCTCTGCGGGTTCTGGCGTCTGCGGCCGCCGTGCCCGATCTGTTGCTGACCGATTTCATCATGCCCGGAATGACCGGCGTCGAGCTGGCATTGCAGGTGCGGAAGCAGCACCCCCGTATGCCGGTGCTGCTGTTTTCGGCGTATCCGGAGTATGTCGAACATGCCGCGCAGATGCTGCCCTTCGCCACCTGCATGCTGAAGGCGACGAATCCGGACAAGCTCATGGCCTGCGTGTACAAGATGATTGGGCAAGACGCGGCCCCCGCCCAGCCCTGAGCGGCGGTTCTTTCCGCAACGCCCTCACGGGCGCACTGCCAGCAACGTGCCCCGCGCCCCCCATTCTTTCCAATGATTGGAAATCTGCGGGGCCGCCTTTTCCAATGATTGGAAACCACCGCGGCGGCCGGGTCACTTGGCGAGGCCGAACTTGCGCAGCAGCATCTCGGCGCGCGGCACGTCGGCGGGGGTGTCCACGCCGATGCCATGGTCCTCGGGGACCTCGATGACCTTGATGCGAAAGCCCATCGCCAGCGCGCGGAGCTGTTCGAGCTTCTCGATCTGTTCGAGCGGCGCGGCCTGGTGCTGGACGAATTGCTCCAGGCTGACGCGGCGAAACGCATAGATGCCGATGTGGCGCCAGTGCAGCGGCCCGGCCACGGTCGCGCCTGGATCGCGAGGGTAGGGGATCAGTGAGCGCGAGAAATACAGCGCCTGATTGTCGCAGCCCCAGACCACCTTCACGCACGCGGGATTGTCCCGGTCTTCGTCGCGCGTGATCGGCGTGGCCGCGGTGGCCATGTCCCACGAGGGATCGTGCTGGAGCGTGTCGGCGAGCTGGTCAATCAGCGCCGGCTCGATCAGCGGCTCGTCGCCCTGGATGTTGATGACGATGCCGGCGTCGCTGCCCTCAACGGCCTCGGCGATGCGGTCGGTGCCGGACGGATGATCGGCGCGCGTCATCGCCACCTCGCCACCGAATCCGCGGACCGCCTCCGCGATGCGATCATCGTCGGTGGCGACGAGCACGCGGTTGAGTTTCTTCGCCTGACAGGCGCGCTCATAGACCCATTGGACGAGCGGCTTGCCGCACAGCATGATCAGGCTCTTGCCCGGCAGGCGCGTGGAACCGTAGCGCGATGGAATGACTCCGACGATCTGGCTCATTACTTCAATCCATGTAATTGAGAAGTTCTTCCGGCGTGCAAGTCGCCGTTCCGAGTTTGCCGACGACGACGCCGGCGGCCCAGTTGGCAAGATCGGCGGCCTCCTCGAACGACGCGCCTGCGGCCAGCGCGAGCGTGCAGGTGGCAATCACCGTGTCGCCCGCGCCGCTGACATCGAAAACTTCCCGCGCGCGGGCCGGAACGTGAACCGGCTTGCGGCCGCGATAGACGAGCAGCATTCCGTGCGCGCCCAACGTGATCATCAATTGCTGCGGCCGCCATTTCGCGAGCAGCCGCTTGCCAACGTCGAGCAGCGCCTCGTCCGCCAGCGGATCATCGTGCGGCCTGGTTTCGGGAACGCCCGCGGCGGCGAACGCCTCTTTCCGGTTCGGCGTCGCGAAGGCGATGCCGTCAACGTGGAGGCCAAAATCCTTTGGATCGAGACTGACAGGGACCTTCTTCTTCGCCGCGGCGCGCAGCACCGCGTCAACGACGGGCTGTTGCAGGACACCCTTGCCGTAGTCCGCAAGGATTACGCCGCCGGACATCGCGACTTCGCCTTCCAGATGCTTGCGAAACGCCGCCAGAAGCCTGTCGGAATATTTGAAGCGATCTTCCCAATCAACGCGCACGACCTGCTGGCGGTCGGCGATGATCCGCATTTTCACGGTCGTCGGGTGCTCAGTGCTTTCAAGCGCACTGCCGAGCGAGACGCCGCGTTTTTTCAGCAGGCCGGAAAGCTCCCGGCCCGCCTCATCGCGCCCGACCATGCCAGCCACCGAAGCATGGCCGCCAAGCGAAACCACGTTCCACGCAACATTGGCCGAACCGCCCGGCACGGATTTCTCCTGAGCGACGTGGACGACGGGAACCGGAGCCTCCGGTGAGATGCGGTGGACCGACCCAAGGATGTAGCGATCAAGCATCAGGTCGCCAACGACAAGTATTCGTTGGCGCGGAAACAAACCCAGCAACTCCTCGGCCCGGCGTCGTGACATCAGCATAATGAAATCCAAATTGGCGCGGATTTTGTAGCGCAGCCGCGGGATTTCAGCAAACGCTAAAGATGACGATCTACCACGCGGTCACGCCCACGAGGACCTGCTGGTCGTTTTCCAGCGATGTCATTTCCCGGCCCGTCGCATAGCCGACATAGGCCTCGCTGATCAGCCAGTGCTCGCGAACATCCTTGGGCATCCGGTAGATCAGCCGGACGGAAGTCCAGTCCGCCCGGTTATTGTGAGCCGAACGCCACTGGTCGGGAGAATCCAGTTCGTGAGTGTATTTGTAGTGAATCTCCAATGCGAGTGGCAGAAGGATGGCCGGACCGTCGGTGAAATCCGACACGGACTGCCGCCACAAAACATAGGCCCTGACCCGCGGATACGGATCGTCGCTCGCGCCCGCCGCATCGCGCGCATCACTCTCGACCGGCTGGACATACTCGTACATGACGCCCAGCCTTGGGGGGACTAGCTTGGATTCTGCATACATGGTTGTGTCATAGTGCAGCCCTGCGCCGCCGGTAAGATTGGCGTTGTCGAATTTCTGGTCTGTCTCAGCCCGCGCATGACCCCTGAACTCCAGCGCCCCGAAATTAAACCCATCATTCTTTGGCGATGACGCCCGTGCCATAATATCAGCAGGCGAGGTCACCGGCTTCTCCTGAATGCTGCTTTCCTTCTTGATGTCCATCGCAGCAACCCAGTTGGCCTCGGCGTAGGATTGTTGCATGGCCACGCCTCCGCCGACAGTGGCATGAAGCTCGCCTTTGGCCGATCCATACATCTCCCATGGCAGTAGGCTGCCAGAATGTGAGCTTTCAGCGAACTGCGGCGAGTTATATTTCAGCGAGAGCGCCGGCCGAAAATCGCCATCGCTATCACTATGGAACAGATCCACGCCGACCGAAGGCCAATTGCCTGCACGGGCCTGCACCGCCGCGATGCAGGTCACTACGAAAAGATGCCTGGATAGTTTCATGATGGGTCCTCCTTATGCCAGTACATAGCATCTATTGCACAACTGCGCGAACTCATACAACCGCATGTCGCCATTGTTCAGCGCCGAGCGCAGCCTGGATCGCGACTCTCCACCGTCCATCTTTCCATCCGAGTTGTATTTCATTCGTGGATTCCTGGCCGGAGAGACCATCCAGTCGTCAAGATTGCGCGCAAATGAGTCCACTGCCGTTTCGAACGAATCAGGCTCGGCACGCGTCTCCCAGTATTTCAGATCACAAAGCTTAAAGCGTCCATACTCTTCATATGAAAGCTGAGGGACCAGATCGCTTCCATAGAACTGCTTATTACCACTAAGCAAGAAAGCAAAGAGTTGTAAATGGACAGGATCACTGCTCGACCAAGTGGGTCCGGCACCGGTGATAATGAACTGCGCAGATGGACCGATCCGCCTGCTCCTCTCGGCTTCCAGCCATGCAGCCGGATCGCGTTGGACGCGCCATTTCTTTGATGCAAGAAAGTTCAAATGGTTCTTGATCAGCCAGTCATTGGGCTGGTTTGAGCCGGGCAGTCCGAGATAGTTGGCCGGATTAGTCTCGCTTATCAACGTGAAGACGCCCTCGCCGAGTTTGCTGCGATAGTATTGCCAATAATCGGCCTCGCCGCAGACCATCCTGACCAGCCAGGTGTCCGTTCCGAACAGAATCCGATCTTTGTAGTCGTCCTGCATCAGCATGCCGGTGATATTATTCAGGTAGTTGGCCTGGCACTGGTCTGCGCTCATGCCGTCGCAGCCCACCATGGGATCGGTGTGGAAAGAAATATCGGCATACACACCGCTGCATTGTTTCATCAGACTTAGGATGGTTCCGGTCCATGAATCGGGGTCGATTTCCGGTTTGGTCAGATTTTCATTGCCGCCGAAATGACCGAAGCAGATCTTCAGTCCGCTCAGGGATGGCCTTGCCAGAATATCGCGCCATCTGGCGGGATTGCAGAGATCCGACGTGGTGTCATCCCTCTTGAATCCTCCATGATTGCAATGCATCAAGACCGGCACCCCGTTCGCGGCGCAGTATTCATAGACCTTGATAAGTTCGGGCCGGTCCGGTTCGTAACCGAGACTGGGATATAACTTGACGCCCCAGAATCCCTTTTGCTCCAGCGCGGTCTGCATGAGGAGATAGTGGTTGGTCCGGATGGGATTGACTTTGACAAAGCCGAATATCCGTCCGGGATAGGCCAGAATCATGTCAGATGTGTCATTGATTTGCTTCAGGAACTGTTTGTCATCGTCTTTGTCTTCCTCCCGAAGTATGTCCATCATAAGGGCGACAATGGCGGCATCCTTGTCAAGTTCCTGCATGACAAGATCGGCGGTGTCGGCAAGGGACGGCTGGAAGGCCATGCGGATGAAGAGGAGATAGTCGAGCCAGTTCTGAATGGGTCTTCCCTCGTCGTCATGGTCATAGGACGAAATCAACTTCTGCCACAATAACTGCGCCAGCCTTCCGCCCGCCCCGGCGATCAGGCCGTTTATCTCGGCATCCAGTCCGACAGCACCGCCCGGCAGGCCTTGGGCAAGTTTCTTGAGCTGTCCGGCCAGATCAATCTTGTCGGCCAGCGAGGCGAGCAAGTCCTCCCTGCTGATGGTCTTTGAAAGGTAGCCGGCAAGCTTCTTTTCGAGGACATCGCGGAGATCATCCGGCATCCTTTCCCGCTTCAGCCTGCTAAGTAGTATTCCAACGGTTTCGGGAGTCATCACGGATTGCACATTGAAGATGTGCGAGTGGCAATTGATCTTCATGGATACCTCATTTGTTATAAGTTATCGGACCCGCCGTCGGGTTGTCGGGCGCAAGAATAGGAGGCGCGAGGCAGCGCGCAACGGAAAACAGTTAGCATTTTCAGCTATTTTGCCGGCACGTGCCACAGATCCGGTCTCTCGCGCGAGAAGGACAGTTCCAATGATTGGAAATCTGCGAGGCCGTGTTTTCCAATCATTGGAAGTCTGCGGATCGTGCCGTTCGCGGCGCGGGACGCGAGTTAGAATGGGGCAGCTTTATCTCCGGAGGAGGGAATGTTCAAAGCCGCGTGACATGCGGTGTGATTATGCATAAGAATCCGATCCGACATGTCAGATTCAACATTGAAATCAACATCGCGATGGCTGCTGGCGGCGATATTCCTGCTGGCGCTGGGGCTGCGGCTGTGGGGCAATAACTGGGGGCTGCCGGGCCGCACGGAAATGCATCCCGATGAACATGATTATGTGATGAAGCATGCGCTCCTGCTTTCGCGGCAGAACCTTGATCCGGGCTGGTACAATTATCCGGCATTCCTGATGTATCTGACCGCAGGTGCGTCCGGCATTCTCCGCCATCTGGGCTGCGCGATGCTAGATTGGCAATGCTATCTCGTCGGCCGGATCATCGTTGCGATCTTCGGCGCGGCGACATCGTTGGTGATGTTCGGGCTCGCGCGAGCGCTAGGCGGTTCGGCCCGCGCGGGACTGCTGGCGGCGTTGTGGATGGCGTTGCTTCCTCTCAACGTGTGGGAGTGCCATATGGCGATCACTGACCCGGTGATGACATTCTGGACGGCGCTGACTGTCTTGCTTTCGGTCCGGCTCATTGACAGGACGCGGCTGATCGATTTTGCACTGGCCGGCGCGGCGCTCGGCCTGGCCGTCGGCAGCAAATACACCGCGGCGATCGCTGTCGTTGCGATCTTCGCCGGGACGGTGGCGTCGCGTTCGGTATGGCTGCGGAAGTTCGCGGGGCTGGTAATTGCCGGGGTTACGTCGCTCGTGTTTGCTTTCATCGCGACGCCGTACAGCTTCATCCATTTCGACAAGCTGCGAACTGCGATGCAATACGAGCACAACCACACCATCGGGCATCACAGCGGTTTCAGCCTGCCGGCCGATGGCTGGCAATATCATCGTTATCTTTATCAGATCGTCGCCGCGTGGCCGTTCAGCCTGGGGATCGCGCTTTATGCGTGCGCCGCGGCCGGCGCGCTCTGGGCTCTGTTCCATTTTGATCGCCGCAAATTCGTGCCGATCGCCTTTGCGGCCGCGTTCTTTGCCGTCACCGGAAGCTGGACGTTCACGCCGATCAGATATTACCTGCCGATCATTGTTCTCGGAACGGTTTTGGCCGGACTCTGGCAAGCCGACTGGATCGAATCGGGAAAAGGTCCGCGCCGCGCGATTGCCGTCATCGCGACGCTGGCGTGCCTTATTTATACGGGAATTTTCACGATGCAGACGACGGCGCGTTTTGGGCGCGAGACGCGCGATGTCGCGGGCCGCTGGCTGGATGAGAACCTCAAGACAAACCAGACGATGCTGGCGTGCGGATGGGCGCGCTACCTCGCGCTGCCCTCAAGGTGCGCGCCCTCGATGGTCATTGACGGCAAGAACGACGCGGCGGTGCGCAGCCTGAAGGGAAATGAGACCAACGATCTGATTCAGGTCTCATCTCTGCATTTCGACCGTTTCTATCGCGCGGGAGACCAAGGCTGGATCAATTCCTACAATCATCTGCGCAAGCCGGCCGGTCCGTTCGAGCTGGTCGCGAAATTCGACTCGCACTTCATCAACAAGAAGTTTTACCGGAAGCTGGACCCGATGTTCGGCGGATATTTCGTTTCGCCGACGCTCGAGTTCTATCGCGCGAAGAGCAAAGGGGCGAAGTCGGACGCGGGCGGGGCGCAAAGCCCCGGCAAGTAAAAATTACAGTGCGACTTTTTTCGGCGGCTCGGCCGGCTTGGGCGTGAAGGCGGGGCAGGTGTCGGTGGCCTCGACTTCCTTCTTATGGTGGCTGCAGTACTGCGTGAACGGATTCACGATGTAGTTTTTGCAGTAGCGGCAGATCTTCCCTTTTTCGTCGTCGTCGAAAACCTTGACCTGCTTCGACCGGTCGGCGTCGGTGAAAACGCCGACTTTGCGCCCGTTCTTGAACGGGACTTCCGACTCGCTGGCAAATTCGTGGCCGCAGGCGGAGCAGGAAAATGTTTCGCCGACGCGCTTGAAACCATCGTATTTCGGCTGTCTCATCAGCAGCGTTTCACGCCCGCACGCGGGGCAGTTGATCTCGATTGATTTTTCAGGCATGCGCAAAATAATAGCGGGGGACGGCCCGGTTTCAATACGCCGTTGCGAGGATCGGGCAGCTTCGGGGGCGCAAGCTCAGCCCGCGTCGGGCCGGGATTGTTTCGCCGCCGCCTTCTCGTCTTCGAGCAGGGCGAGCACGCGGCGGGAATAATTGTCGAACTGGTCGGAATCCTCCGGCGCGCTTTTGACGATCTTGCGGACGATGGACCGGACCAGCGCCAGCCGGCGGCCTTCGCGCTCCGCCCAGGTTCCCTCGCCGGGATTGAAAAGTCCCGCGGCCAGTTGCATGTGTCCGCCGGCCGATCCGTTCGCGCCGATGGCGGAGCGCAGCAGGCGGCTGCAGCGCGCGCCGCGCTGGCGGCTGCGGATTGAGACATAGACGCGGTCGTTGATGTTGGCGGTGCAGAACGACCAGCGCACGCCTTCCATGCGCATGAGCATATCGGCGATCTCGGCGACGATCTCGGGCTGTTCGACACTTTCGAGATGCGTGAAAACCACCGGCCCGGCCTGCCGCGCATTTTCGATGGCTTCGCTGAGGTGGCCGAAATAGAGGCGGGGCAGTGGCGCATGGCGGATGCGGCCGATGATGCGATGGTCAGCGCGCGCGGCGAGTTCGAGATAAGCCTCGCGGTCGGCTTCCTCGTAATCGCGCGAAAGGTCGAGCGTCTCGGAGGCGATCGCATACACCATGATCGCGGCGAGCCAGCGCGGAACTTCGATGCCGGCGCGCTTAAGATAGTCGAAGGCGATGGTGGTGGTCGCGCCCGCGCCGCCGCGGATGTCCGCAAAAATCTTCGCGTGTTTCGTGTCCTGCCATTTCGGGTGCTGGTGATGGTCGAACACAGCGATGGGATGGGCGAAATGCGGAATGGTGACGTTGCGCGACCACGGGGCGGTGTCGATGAGGATGCACGGAATCTTCTTCAGGCGCGGGACGCGGCGCATGTCGTCCATGCGGTGCCAGCGGAAGCGCAGCCGGCGCAGCAGTTCCTTGTTCTCGGCGCGCGAGACCTCGCCGCTGAACGCGATCTGTCCGTGGATGCCCCATTTTTTCTGGAGCAGCAGGTGCAGCGCGGCGGCGCTGGCGAGCGCATCGGGGTCCGGATAGTCGTGCGGAATGAGCAACACGCGCGAGTGGCCCTGCAGCACCGCGCCGAACTGCTCGAGCTGCGTGTCAATCAGCGATGACTCTTCGTCATTCATGGGCGGCGGCAATTCACAGTGGCGAGAAGGTACCGCGCTTTTCCAATGATTGGAAATGACGGCTTCGCAAAGTTCCAATCATTGGAAATCCCGGAGGATCTTTGAGCGGTTTCATTTCTTGTCTGGTCCGGCCTTCGCGCGCTCAGTCGAGTGCGCGGAAGCAGAGCGTGGCGTTGTGGCCGCCGAAGCCGAGCGAGTTGTTGAGGGTGCAGCGGACCTTCTGCTGGCGGGCGGTGTGCGGCACGTAGTCCAGATCGCAGTTGGGATCGGGGTTGTCGAGGTTGACCGTCGGATGGATCGCGCCGTGGCGGATGCTGAGGGCGCAGACGACCGATTCAATGGCGCCGGCGGCGCCGAGGGAGTGGCCGATCATGGATTTTGTGGAGCTGATCGCGACCTTTCGCGCCAAGTTTTCACCGAAGGCCTGCTTGATGGCAAGCGTCTCGCCCTTGTCGTTGAGTTCGGTGCTGGTGCCGTGGGCGTTGATATAGTCAACCTGTTCGGGGTTCACGCCGGCATCTTGCATCGCCAGCGTCATGCTGCGCGTGGCACCTCTGGCGTTTATGTCGGGGGCGGTGATGTGGTAGGCGTCATCCGTGCGGCCGTAGCCGGCCAGTTCGCACCAGATGTTCGCGCCGCGTTTTTTCGCGTGCTCCATCTCCTCCAGCACGAGAACGGCGGCACCCTCGGCGATGACGAATCCGTCGCGATGCGCGTCAAACGGACGGCTGGCCAGAGTCGGTTCGTGATTGCGGGTGTGGCTGAGCGCGCGCATGGCGCAGAATCCGCCAACGCCAAGTTCGCACACGGGCGCTTCCGTGCCGCCGGCAAGCATGATGTCGGCCTCGTCGTGTTGAATCATGCGAAGCGACTCGCCGATGGAGTGGGTGCCGGATGCGCAGGCGGAGACGATGGCGAAGTTGGGGCCTTCGAGTCCATATTCAATGGCAACATAGCCGGCGCAGATGTTGGTGATCATCTGCGGAATCATGAACGGCGAAAACCTCCCGGGGCCTCTGGTGATCAGGAGCTTCATCTGCTCCTGCAAGACGTGCAGGCCGCCGATGCCGGACGAAAGGATGCAGCCGGTGCGCTCCCGGTTCTCGTTGTCGAAATCAAGCCCTGCATTATTCACGGCAAGTTTCGCTGCGGTGAAGCCGTAATGGCAAAAGGGATCCATGCGGCGCTGGAGCTTCTTGTCGAGATATGCGCTGGCGTCGAAATCGACAACCTGACCGGCGATCTGCGACGTGTAGTCGGTCGGATCAAAATAGCGGATCCGGCTGATGCCGGACTGGCCGTTGATCAGCCGTTGCCAGACCTTGTCGAGATCACACCCCATCGGCGAGACGATTCCGAGACCCGTTACAGCGACCCTGCGTTTGCTCATGAGCGCGCGACCTGCTTGAAAAAATGAAAAGGCCACGCGGCCGGACGGCCGCGTGGACAAAACTTAACGTGGAACGACCGCGGCGTTATTTGTCGCCGTAGCCTTTTTCTTTCAGATATTTGACGACCGAACCAACCGTCGTCAGTTTCTCGGCGTCTTCGTCGGGGATTTCGGCGCCGAATTCCTCTTCAAACGCCATGACGAGTTCGACCGTGTCGAGCGAATCAGCGCCGAGGTCTTCGATGAAGGACGCTTCGGGCGTGACCTGTTCGGCGTTAACGCCAAGCTGCTCGACGATGATTTCCTTGACCTTGTCTTCAAGTGCCATGTTCTATTTCTCCTGTCTTTTTCTAGCTCGTTACCATTCCACCACAGACGCTGATGACCTGGCCGGTCACGTACGCGGACGCGTCGCTGGCCAGAAACAGCACCACATTTGCCACATCCGCCGGATCGCCGAAGCGCGCCAGCGGAATGGCCTCAAGCATTTTCGCCCGGACATCCTCCGAAAGTTTCTCCGTCATCTTCGTCTGAATGAAGCCGGGTGCAACGGCATTGGCGCGAATATTCCGCGACGCCAACTCTTTTGCGACCGACTTGGTCAGCGCAATGACACCCGCTTTTGAGGCCGCATAGTTGCACTGTCCGGCGTTGCCAATCAAGCCAATGATGGATGCCACGCTCACAATCGTGCCGGAGCGCTGTTTCATCATCGGCCTGCTGACAGCTTTCGTAAAAAGAAACGTTCCCTTCAAATTAACGTCCAACACCTGATCCCAGTCCTGCTCGCTCATCCGGATCAAGACTGTATCGCGCGTAATGCCTGCGTTGTTGATGAGAATATCAATCTTGCCGAAATCTTTCTCGATCTGCTGGACCGTGGACTGTACGCCGGATGCGCTGGAGACATCAACCGCGTAACATTCCGCGCGTCGGCCAAGCCCGGTGATTATGGCCGCCGTCTCGGCCAGCCATTCCTTTTGCAGATCGCACAAAGCGATGTCCGCACCTTCGTCGGCAAGCTTCACCGCGATAGCCTGCCCGATACCACGGGCAGCCCCGGTAACCAACGCCATTTTCCCTGCCAAGTGAGCCATGTTCGTTCCTTATTCGATCTTCAGGCCAATGCCGCTCCCGCAGCTTCCAAAGTTGAAAGGTCGGTGATGTTAGTGAGCGACGCCTGGTTGTCAATACGCCGCACCAATCCGGTCAAAACTTTTCCAGGTCCGCATTCCAGATAGGCATGGATGCCCTGTTCCATCATCCATTCAATGCTGTGAACCCAGTGAACTGACGAGCATATCTGGTCTACCATCGCGGCGCGAATCTGGTCCGGCTGGCCGTGCGGTTTGCCAGTGACATTTGAAACAACGGTCATCTTGGGCGCGCTGAAATTCACAGTTTGAAGAAATGCGGCAAATTTATCGGCGGCGGGCTTCATCAGTACGGAATGGAAGGCCCCGGCAACGTTCAGCCGGATCACGCGACGCAGGCCAAGTTCCTTCGCCACCTTCTCTGCGACATCAATACCATCGAGCCGTCCGCTCAACACGGTCTGCTCGCGGGAATTCAGATTTGCCATCTGAATTCCGGAGCGACTGCAGATCGTTTCGAGCGTCTTCTGGTCTGCACCAACGATGGTCAACATGCCGCCCGGTTGCGCTTCGCAAGCCTGTTGCATGAACCGGCCGCGCGCTTCCAGAATCCGAAGCGTGTCTTCGAACGATACGACTCCGGCCAGATGCAGCGCCGTCCATTCGCCGGAACTGAGGCCTGCAGCGCAATCGAAAGTGATGCCGGGTTTCCTCAGTTTCAGCGCCGCCAGACAGGCCATGCTCGCAACGAAAATCCCCGGTTGCGCGTGCGCAGAAATTGTCAGTTTCTCGATCGGTCCTTCGAAACAAATCGCAGTCAGATCGCAGCCGAGTACATCGCCGGCACGCTTGAAAACATTGCTGCATTCCGGAATTGCAGCCGCGAGATCTTTCGCCATTCCGACCTGCTGCGCGCCCTGTCCCGGGAAAAGAATTGCCGCCTTAACCATGACACCACTCCACGATGCTGGCGCACCACGTGAAGCCGCCGCCAAAAGCAACGAGCAACACGAGGTCGCCTTTCTTCAGATGGTTTTTACGCGAGGCCTCATCCAGCGCGACAATCACCGACGCGGCCGATGTATTTCCATATTTGTCGAGATTCACAAAATATTGTTCTGGCTTCCCGCCGAGGCGGTCGCCGATGGCCTTCACGATCCGCATATTCGCCTGATGCGGGATGATCAGCTTGAGGTCTTCCACTTTCAGGCCACATGCAGTGAGCACATCTTTTGCCACGCTGGTCATGCAGGTGACCGCGTGTTTGAAAACTTCGCGCCCGTCCATTTTCATGTAATGCAAGCCATGTGATACGGTGTCATGGGACGCAGGATGCCTGCTGCCGCCGCCCGGCAGCATCAGCAGATCGCCAAGCCGGCCGTCGGAACGCATGATCGTGTGAATCACGCCGCCGGTCCCTGCCGGACGAGCCTGCACGACAGCCGCGCCTGCGCCATCACCGAACAGAACGCAGAGCGATCGGTCTTTCCAATCGGTAATGCAACTGATCTTTTCTGCGCCAAGGACGAGCGCCGTTTTCACGGTGCCATTCGAAATGAACTGGCTGGCTATTTCAAGGGCATAAACAAAGCCCGAACATGCCGCCTCGATATCGAAACAAAATGCGTTGTGCGCGCCGATTTTCTGTTGGATCAGGCATCCTGTATTCGGCAGCCCCATGTCCGGCGTGATCGTCGCGACAACGATCATGTCAATTTCGTCGGCTTGAACGCGAGCATTCGCGAGTGCGCGGCGCGCGGCCTCCGCACCCAAATCGGAACTGGCCTGTTCGGGCGAGGCAATTCGCCGCTCGCGGATGCCCGTGCGAGATTCGATCCATTCATTCGACGTAGCCACCATGGTGGAAAGTTCGTCGTTTGTGAGAATCCGCTCAGGCATGTACGCGCCGGTCCCGATGATCACCGCGTCCAAAGGCGTGGTTCTGATGCGTTTCAAATCGTGGGTCTTTTTAGTCATGGAGCAACCGGAAGTTTCTTGATGCCGTCGATGATGAGATGGTTGATGTCGTGGCGGACTGCCTCCGCCGCATAGCGGATGCCATTGAAAACCGCCGTGGCATTCGAGCCGCCGTGGCCGATGATGCTCACACCGTTGACGCCGAGCAGCGGCATCCCGCCGTGGGCCGATGGATCGATCCGCTTTTTCAGTTCTTTCGCGGCACCGCTCAGGATCAAAGCGCCGATTTTGCGAAACGGCGTCGCCGTGAAAGATTGTACCATCCACACCTTCATCGCGTGCGCGACGTTCTCACATGTCTTCAAAATCACATTGCCGACGAAGCCGTCGCAAAGGACGACATCAACTTCGCCTTCGAACAAATCATGTCCTTCGATGTTTCCCAGAAAATTCAATTCCGATTTCTTGAGCAGCGGAAACGTTTCCTTCGTCAGCGCATTTCCTTTTTCGTCTTCCTCGCCGTTGCTCATCAACCCGATGCCCGGTTCGCCTTTGCAGCCCATGATTTCCTTCGCATAAACCGCGCCCATCACGGCGAACTGCAAGAGCATTTTGGGCGTGCAGTCCGGATTAGCACCCGCGTCGATCAACACGAACGGCTTGACCGGCGACGGGATCACCGCCGCAATGGCAGGCCGCTCAACGCCTTCGAGATTACGAAGCTTCAACTGACTGGCCGCAACCTGGGCGCCTGTGCTGCCTGCGGAAAAAAGTGCATCAGCCTCGCCGCGTTTCACCAGGTCAACCGAACGGCTGATGGATGAATCCTTCTTGCGACGCACGGCCGTGGCCGGCGACTCGGTCATTGAGACGACTTCGGTGCAGTGGCGGATTTCGATCTTCGGCGGTATGTCTCCGAGCCGGGCAAGTTCCTTTTTTATCGCCTTTTCGTCGCCGACGAGGAAGAGCTTTTCGACTTGCGCCAGTTCGCGGGCCGCTCGAACAGAGCCTTCAACGAGGGCGGACGGCGCAAAGTCGCCGCCCATGGCATCCACGGCGATTCGCATCGCTCAGTCTTCGTCTGTCGAGACCACCAGGACCTGCCGGCCCTTGTACATGCCCGTAACCGGGTCCACGCGGTGCGGCAGATGAAAATCAGTTCCGCCCGTGCTCGACGGCGATGGGGCCGGATAGCTGATGCGCGCGCGCTGCGCAGCGATCCGCTGGCGCTTGCGCTGTTTCGACGTTTTTCTTTTTGGAACGCCCATGATGAACTCCCACAAATTCAGGCCTTCCCGGCCTTTTTTTCTGTTTTCTTTTTTTCCGGCCCCGGTTTCAACCCGTCCAGCGCCGTCCACCGGTCATCGGTGGTGGTCACTTCCGGCAGTTTCAGTTCCGAAACATCAACGCCGGAGAACGGGCAAACGCCCTCGCCCTGCCACGAACACTTCGGAAAAGCAGGCAATTCAAGCAAAACATCCTCGCGGATGTCCGGCGCGAGGTCCAGTTCCTCCTGCCCTACCGAAATTTCGTAGGCGTGCAGGAAAGACGAAACCTCCAGCGTTGTCGAGAAGAAATCGCCGCAACGCCCGCAAAGCAGCTTCACCGGCGCGGACAGCCGCCCCTTCACGATCAACTCGCTTCCGAGCTTTCGCACGTCCAATTCATAGCTGACCGGCCCGTCGGCATGAGCGAACTTGTCGCCCTCCAGATCCAGTATTTCCGCGGGCTCGTCGCCGACAAACGGCGAACCATCCGGCGAGATTTTTGCAATTTCTATTTTCATGATGAAGGTGTCAGGTTTCGAATTTCAGCTGTCAGCCTCGGAAGAAATCTTCCTCGGCGAAATTTTCCAATCATTGAAAAAACCCGCCCCCGCAATTTCCAATCATTGGAAACTTGCGGCGAGGCCTCTGCTCAAGATTTATTTTCCTTCCGCTTCGTCGCCAGCATCCGCTGGACGCATTCCGGGACGAACGCCGAGGTGTCGCCGCCGAGCCGCCAGACCTCGCGAACCGTCGTCGAACTCACGTAGGCGAATGCCTCCGACGTCATCAAAAACACCGTCTCCAGATCCGGCGCCAGCTTCCGGTTTGTCAGCGCCATTTGGAATTCATATTCAAAATCCGAAAACGCCCGCAGCCCGCGCACCAGCACGCCCACGCCCTGCGCCCGCGCAAAATTCACCAGCAGCCCGTCGAACGGCACCACCGTCACATTTTTCAAATCGGCCACCGCCTCGCGCACCAGCGCCACACGTTCCGCGTGCGAGAACCACGTCTGCTTGTTATGGCTCTCCGCCACCGCCACGATCAGATGATCGAACACATGCGCCGCCCGCCGCATCACATCCTCATGACCGACCGTCACTGGATCAAACGTCCCCGGATAAATCGCTTTTCTCATCTCAAACTCAGGTTTCAAGTCTCAGGTTTCAGAAATCGGTAAAACACCAGCCGCGTCGATCCATATCGTCTCTCACGAAGCATCTCCCAGCCGGCGGCCTCGCAGACGGCCTCGTCATCACCCTGCTCAAAAATCAAAATTCCATTGGCCCGCAAAATAGACCCCGTCTCCACCAGCGACAACACCTTTTCACCCCATCCCGTTTGTGGCGCCGCCTTGAGGCGGTCGCTCTTTCCTGTCTCTGACCTCTGACCTCTGACTTCTGATCTCCGATACGGCGGGTCCGCAAAAACCAAATCGAACGGCGTCGCAATCATCGGCCTCGCCAGAAATTTCTCCGCGTCCGCCCGGATCACCTGAACCGCAGCAGCTGGAATCTTGAACGACTCGATATTCCGCTTGATCGCCTCGACGCCGCGAAAATCCTGTTCAACGAAACAGACAAATTCCGCCCCGCGGCTCCACGCCTCAAGCCCGACCGATCCCGACCCCGCGAACAAATCCAAAACTCGCGCGCCGACGATGGATTCGCCCAGCGACGAAAAAAGCGCCTGCCGCACCTTGTCCTGCGTCGGACGCAAATCCGATTTCGGCACGGCGATCTCCCGCCCGCCAACTATGCCTGTCGTGATCCTCATTGAAATTTCGCTGCCATCATGCCCGCGGGTGCGCCTTTTCGTAAACTTCCTTCAGCCGCTCGATCGAAACATGCGTGTAGATTTGCGTCGTCGAAAGGCTCGCGTGGCCGAGCATTTCTTGGACGCTGCGCAAATCCGCGCCCGCATCCAGCAAATGCGTCGCGAAGCTGTGCCGCAGCGCGTGTGGCGTCAATTCTGGATTCAGCCCGGCGATGTGAAGATATTTTTTCATCAGCCGTTCCACCGATCGCGGCGTCAGCCGGCCACCATGCTTGTTCAAAAAAACCGCCGGCGCACGGCCCCTGTCGACGCGCGCCGCATAAAAATCACCGCGCATCGCGAAGCATTTTTGCAGCGCGTCATTCGCCGGCCCGCCCAGCGCGCAGAGCCGTTCCTTCTTCCCTTTTCCGCGGACGCGAACGACTCCGCCGAGAATATCAACCTGCTCGTCCGTCAATCCCGTCAGCTCCGCGATACGCATTCCGCAACTGTAGAGCACTTCCAGAATCGCAACGTCCCGGGCCTGCTGGTAGGCGGTCCAGACCGTGTCGTCCGACGAATCATCGCCATCAGGCGGCGCAACGAACGGCGCTTCGAGCAGCCGTTTCACTTCCTCGACGCTCATCACCCTCGGAAGCCGCTTCGGTTTCTTCGGCAGCACGACCGCGGAGAACGGGTTCTGCTTCACGTATTCCTCGCGAACGAGGAATTTGAAAAACGACCGCAGGCTCGAAAGTTTCCGCCGCGTCGTCGTCGCCTTGCTTTCGTTTTTCTGAAACGTGATGAGAAACCGTCGCGCCGAAAAACGATCAACCGCGAGCCATTCGTACGGCGGCTTCGCATCGTCGCCCCACTGCATCGCGATGAACTGCCGGATGTCCATCAGGTAATTGTTGATCGTGTGTGCTGAGGCGTTCCGCTCCGCGGTCAGATAATCCGCGAAGTGCTTCATCGCCTTGTCCGCCCCGATATTCTTTGTCGTCGTTATCGTCATGATTGCCGCCGCAGCGGACAGACGGCATGAAATTTCCGCGTTGCCGTCAAGACTGTCCCCTCAAAAAGAAAACGCGCCCCGAAAAATCCGGGGCGCGTTCGCGGTTTAGATTCGCAGCGGGATCAGTGTTTGTCCCAGCCGTGCGCTTTGACAATACCTTCGAGTTCCGCGAACGAAAGTTGCGCGGGCTCGACGAGCTTGAATTTGGTCAGGTATTTGAACGCGTTGTAAACGCGCTTCGCTTCGTCTTTCTTCGATTCGATTTTGTCGGCGGGAACCTGTTTGAGGTCGCCGACAAATTTCGCGGCGAAGGCTTCGACGGTCTTGCAGGTGGCTTCGTCTTTTTCATAGACGAGCGATTCGGCCAGGCGCAGCGATTGGTCGAGCGAGCCGGCCGGCAGCTTCGCGGCGGCGTCGCGAACCATCGCGGCGATTTCCTTGCGCTTGGCGGCCGTTGCTTCTTCGGTCATCGGCACGGTCTTGGCGACATCGGCGGCGGTACGCGGCGGCAGCGGCTGAATCCAGATGTTGCGATATTTGACGGGGTTTCCGTGGTCCTGCAATTTGAGCGGCGCGGTCTCGCCGAGGTCCCGCGGCTCGGGGCGCTTCATGTGGCCGGTCGGTCCTTCGAGCTGGACGCGGTCCTGCACGAGGATGCCGTTTTCATAGACGGTGATGAAGCCGGGGTCGGTGCATTTTCCGTCCTTGTAAATCGGGCGGCGGAACGTGATGTCGATCTGCTGCCAGTCGCCGGGCGCGCGTAGCGCGTTGGCCAGCGGCGGGCTGACGGCATACATCGCGCAGGCGAAGCCGTCGGCGTAGGTCGGGTTTTCGTAATTGTTGAGCACCTGGATTTCGACCTGGCCCATCAGGAAAATTCCGCTGTTGCCGCGGCCCTGGCTCTCGCCCTCGGGCGGCGTCGGCGAGGCCCACTCGACGTGGAGCTGGCAGTCGCCGAACTGTTCTTTTGTGCGGACATAGCCGGATTTCGGCACGCACTGAAACACGCCATCCTTCAAGATCCATTTCGTCGCCTCATGGCCCTGCTTGTCGGCTTCCCAGTTGTTTACGGACGCCTCGGTGCCGTCGAAAAGCACGACTGCGCCCGCGGGCGGCTTCGCATCTTTCAGCGGCTGCGGCGCGACGACCGGCGGCTGCGGCCGGTTCCAATCGTGGACGCACCACGGATGATGCGCGTCCGGCGCATCGCCATAAAACGGCTGGCCGGTCGAAGCCTGTGCGACTGTCGCAACGAACGTCGCTGCGGAGAGCACGAGAACAATGCTGCTGATTTTCATGAAGTCTTCCTTGTTGTGAATAGGTTTTTCAAAACGGCCCGGATTTGTAGTCCATCGCATCGCGCCGATTCAACGGAAATCCGCCCCGCGGTCCCCGGCGCGCCGGCCCGCACTTTTCCAATGATTGGAAATTTGCCGCGCGATGACTTCCAATCATTGGAAAGAATCGTTAAGGATTCGAGCCGTCGGCGTTCTTTCGAAACAGGAAGTGAGGACGACATGAAAAGTTTTCTTGCGGTGATTTGTCTGGCGGCTGCGATGGCGAAGGCGGGCGAGCCGGTGCTGGCGACGGCGCAGACGCGGGCCGATGCCGCGGCGCTCGCGGAACTGGAAAAGCCCGGAGAGATTTTCTTCAGCGACGATTTCGAATCGGACGCCTCGCTGAAAAAATATTTCGAAATCCGCGGTCTGAAGGAAGGACACGCGAAGCTGGTCGGCGATGCGAAGCTGGCGCACGGCGGATCGGGCGCGATCCAGTTCACGGCGGTCAATCGCGATGGCAAGGAATCGGGCGCAGGCGCCAGCGGATGGTTCGGGCCGGACGGTTGCGACCGCGTGTATTTTCGCCGCTACATCCGCTTCGCCGCGGACTACGACCAGGGCAATTTGAACCACGTCGGCGGCGGCCTGGCCGCGCTGAAGGGAGCCGACCGCTGGTTCGCGATGGGATCGGCCGGCCTTCTGCCGAAAGGCGACGAACACTTCAACAGCAACTTCGAGCCGTGGCGCGACTGGGGCCGTCAGTCGGCGCCGGGCTACATGTTTCTTTATACTTATTGGATGGAAATGAAGCGCGACCCCGACGGACATTTCTGGGGCAACATGCTCGGCCCGGAGGAATGCGAGCGCATCACGCTGGCGCGCGACCGCTGGTATTGCCTCGAACACATGATCAAGGCGAATGATCCCGGAAAAGCAAACGGCGAACTCGCCGCGTGGATTGATGGCAGACTTTACATTCACTACACAGCGATCCAGTGGCGCACCGCGGCGGATGTGAAGCTGAAGCGCTTCGACGTCGGCGTGTACGTGCACCAGGCGCGCAAGGACAACACCGTCTGGTACGACGACGTCGCGCTCTCGACCGGCTACATCGGCCCCGTGAAAAGCGCTGCGCCGCCGGCGAAATGATGGCGATACGAAATTCTGGAGGAGAATCGTGAAAGCAAAATGGGCGGCGGTTGTTTTTGTCGGCGGTGCGCTGCTCGCGTCCGTCGCGTGCGAGGCAAAAGAGCTGAAGCCGGGCGAGCCGGTCGATTACGGGAAGATGTCGTTCAATCCTGCCGAGTGGACGAAGAAGAATATTGATCCGATGCTCCTGCCGTGGGAGGGCAGCAACGTCGTGTTCCTGACGACGAAGGGCGATTATGATCCGGCGCTGATGGGCAAGTGGGTCGAGCGGCTCGACGGTGGCTGGCAGGTCTATTCCGATCTCACGGGACGAAAACCCGGAGTCTTCAAACAGCTTCACGACAAACCGACGATCGCCGCGGTCCCGGACGGCAGCCTCACATGCGGCGCGGGCTGCGGCTACATCGGCGTCAGCGGCATCGAACTGGCGATGTTCTACGATCACAATTATCCCGATCTGAAAAAAGATTCCGAAGCGATGCCGCACTATGCGTTCTATGAAATGGGCCGCAATTTCTACACCTTCGGCGAGCGCCACTCGTGCTTCACCTGCGGCTTCGCAGTTTTCATGCGCTACGTCTGCATGGACGCGCTCGGCTGCCACGATGTTGACCCCGACGCGCGCAAAACGATCGAACTTGCCGAGTCGCTTCACACGGAAGGCACGATGGGCTTTTTGAAATGTTTCACGAACGCCGATGGACTTTCCGAAAAAGAACCGCGCGTGAAAAAGCCCGACGGCAAATGGCTCCAGCCTTCCGACCAGCCGGTGATGTACGCCTCCGCGATGCTGCGCCTGCGCCGTGAGTGCGGTGGCGATGCTTGGCTGAAAAGATTTTTCGCGCAACTCGCCGATTGCCCCGCGTCGAAGCAGAACACCCGCGACGGCGCGCTGGCGCAGTGCTGGCACTGGTATCTGTGCGCCAGCGTCGCCGCGCATCGCGATCTCTCGCCCGTCTTCGTTGACGAATGGTGCCTGCCGCTGGCCGCCCCGACGCGCGAGGCGTTGAAGAAAATTTCGTGGGACGACGCGAATCTGCGCGCGGCCGATCTTTCGAAGCAGATCACGCCGGCGTGGAATTGAGATGGCTTCCAATGAATGGAAATTGCGCTCCCGAAAATTTCCAATGATTGGAATTTCCATCCGCGCGCCGGTCGTCTAGTTTTTCGTGCGAGGAATCTGACTATGACACTTGGCAAAAATAATCCGCTGAGGTCGGTGTCGTGGGAAAAATTCTCCCACTTGACGCCGGAAGAAAAGGTGCCGCTGTTCTGCCAGGAGAACGGCTGGCCCTATCACGTGCTCATCGCACAGCAATTCGACCGCAGGCTGCTCGACCGCGTCTGCAATCTGGCCACGAAGACGCGCAAGATCGCGAAGACGAAAGGAGGCATGAAGTTTTTGCAGGACCTCTGCTCCGAAAAACGCGCGATGCTTTATTTCTCCCAGCCGTCCTCGCGCACGTTTCTCTCGCACTATGCCGCGTGCCAGATCGTCGGCATCAAGCCGGCCGAGGTCCGCGACGCGCACACGTCGAGCGAGGTGAAGGGCGAGTCGCAGGAGGATTCGGTCCGCACGTTCAGTTCGTATTTCGACATGATCATTATGCGGCACCCGGAGGGCGGCTTCGCGGAAAAAATCGCGTGGATGCTATCGCAAACCGACCGGCCCGTGCCGGTGGTCAACGCCGGCTCCGGTAAGGACCAGCATCCGACGCAGGCGGTGCTGGACATTTACACGCTACAGCGCAGCCTCGAAAAACGGCGCGGCGGAATCGAGGGCTCGAAGATCGCCTACGTCGGCGATCTGCTGCGCGGCCGGACCGTCCGCTCGCTGGCGATGCTGCTGACGCATTATCCGGGCGTGAAACAATATTTCGTCGCGCCGAAGGAACTCCAGATCGGCAAGGACATTCTCGAATTTCTCGACCGGCACAATGTCCAGTACGAGATCACGACGAACTTCGAGAGCGTGATTCCGGACATGGATGCGATCTACATGACGCGCATTCAGGACGAATGGGACAAGCCCGGCGAGAAGACCTTCGACAACTCCGCATATTGCCTCGAACCGCGGCACCTCGGCGTGCTGAAGGAATCCGCGATCATCATGCACCCGCTGCCGCGCCGGAAAGAAATTCCCGTCGAGTTCGACGCCGATCCACGCGCCAAATACTGGCGGCAGGTCCGCAACGGCATGTGGGTGCGCGCCGTGCTGATCATGATGATCTTTGACCGCGACCGCGAAATTGACCGGTATTATGAAGATTTGATGACGGAGTGATGTGATGTTGCATTTGATTTCATTGGAAAACTGGTCAACCGAATTGATCGAAGAGGTTCTCGCGCTGGCCGCGAAAATCAAAAAGACGCCGGGCGATTATGCGGATGCGATGCATCGCAAGACGCTGATGATGATTTTCGAAAAACCGAGCCTGCGCACGCGCGTTTCGTTCGAGACGGGCGTCACGCAAATGGGCGGCCACGCGATTTTTTATGACCTGGCGACTTCGCCGCTGAGCAGCGGAAAAGAAAACGTCGAGGACCTCGTCCGCGTCGTTTGCCGCTACGTTGACATCATCATGGGCCGGCTTTTCGAGCAGATGCACATCGAAGAAATGGCGCGGCTCAGCCGCGTGCCGGTCATCAACGCGCTCACGAACTACGAGCATCCGTGCCAGATTCTCGCGGACCTGCAGACCGTCGCGGAGAAAAAAGGAAAACTCGCGGGGCTGAAGCTCGCGTACGTCGGCGACGGCAACAACAACGTCACGCACTCGCTGCTGTTCGGCTGCGCAAAGGTCGGAATGCACATCAGCGTCGGCTGCCCGAAAGGTGCGGAATATTCGCCGATGGAAGAAGTCGTCGCTTCCGCGAAAAAAGCCGCCGCGAAGACCGGCGCGAAAATTTCCATCGTCCAGGATCCTGCGGCGGCCGTGAAAAATGCGGACGTCGTCTATACCGATTCGTGGATGAGCTACCACATTCCCGAGCACAAAAAAGATGCGCGCGTGAAAGTTTTTCATCCGTACCAGGTCAACGCCGAACTGATGAAGCACGCCGCGCCCGACGCGATTTTCATGAACTGCCTGCCCGCGATGCGCGGCTTCGAGCAGACCGCCGACGTGATTGACGGCCCGCAGTCGGTCGTTTTCGACGAGGCGGAAAACCGGCTGCACGTGCAAAAGGCGATCATGGTGAAGCTGCTGGCCGAAGCCTCACGATGACAAAACCGAATTTCTTTGGTTCGCGTTGGGAGCGCGGCAAGACAAGTCCATTTTCCGGCAGTTTCTTCTTGAAGCGTGAGCCGACCGCGGGCGGGACAACGGGCAGAAAAGTGAAGAATATCCTCATCATCAAAACCAGTTCGCTCGGCGATCTGTTTCATGCGCTTCCGACCGTGCGTGCGCTGAAGGTGGGACTCGATGCGGACATTGACTGGGTCGTCGCCGACACCTACGCGGATCTGGTCCGCTGTTTCGATGATGTTGATCACGTGATTCCGTTTCCGCGCCGCGAATTCTGGTCGCGGCTCGGCTGGTTCCGCGGGAAGCTGCGCACGCGCGATTACGATTACATCATTGATCTGCAGGGCCTGCTCAAGAGTGCGGTCATCTGCCGGCTGGCCAGCGGGCGCAAACGGATCGGCCCGTCGTTTCATCGCGAAGGCTCGCGGCTTTTTTACAACGTCATCGCGGGCGACCGGGACAAGGAGCGGCACGCGATTGACGAGTGCTACGATGTGGTCCGCTACCTCGGCCTGCCGGTCCCGGCGGTTCCCGAATTTCCAATGACGTTTCCGAAAATTGATCTCGGCGCGCCGCATCCGCGCGTCGCGCTCGTGCCGTGTTCGCGGTGGGAAACGAAAAACTGGCCGCCGGAAAAATTCGTCGAGGTGGGCCGCGCGCTCGCGGGCCTTGGCGCAAATTTGTTTATCATCGGCTCGCCGGAGGACAAGCAGGTCTGCCGCGAAATCGAGCGCGGCATCGGACGGAACGTCGAAAATCTTTGCGCCAAGACGCGGCTGGTGGATCTCGGCAGCGTGTTTCAGGAAGTTGATCTGGTCATCACGGTGGACACCGGGCCGATGCATTTTGCGGCGGTGCTGGGCCGGCCGGTGCTCGCGGTTTTCGGCGCGACGGACCCGGCACGGACCGGCCCGGTCGGGGAAAATTGCACGGTGGTCACGCACGGCCGGCTGGTCTGTCAGCCGTGCCTGTCGCGCGAATGCGTGCGCCCGAAAAAAGACCTGGCTTGTCTTCACGATCTTTCCGCCGAGCGGATCATCGCGGCGGCGATGAAAATTTTGTTTGGCTGATTTTTTTTGTTCCTCAATTTTCTAAATTTCCAGCGGCTGGAATTTGCCGCGCGGGAATTTTCCAATGATTGGAGATTTTCGAATTGTGTTTTTCCAATGATTGGAAATGCCGGAACCGCAGTTTTCCAATGATTGGAAGTTTGCGGTCGGCTGCCATCGGGCCGGCCATCACAGCGATTAGGCGGGTGGGCGGTGGGGCGGCGGGTCCGGTGGCGGGCCGGGATTCGTGGTTTTTCCGAATTAAAAACCGTTGCGGCGGGGCGGGGGAGTCTTGTACGTAAGAGCATTCCAGCCGGGGAAACGTGGCGGCTGATGAGGAGATGTTATGAAAGATGTCGCGGTGGCTGATTTTCGAAATGTGGTTCTTGTGGGTCACACGGGCGCGGGCAAGACGACGCTGCTGGATGCGGTGCTGCACCGGCTGGGCGTGAGCGACCGGCAGGGTTCGAGCGCGGCGGGGACCAGTTTCGCGGACTGGACCGAGGAAGAGAAGGACAAGAAAATTTCGACGTGGGCCAAGCCGTTTCAGGCGGCCTACACGGCGACGGGCGGGAAGAAGTACGGGCTGTGTTTCATTGATACGCCGGGCTACGCGGATTTCGTCGGGCAGATGTATGCGGCGACGACCGTCGCGGACGCGGCGCTGATCGTGGTGGACGCGACGTCGGGCATCCAGGTGGGCACGCAACGGGCGTGGAAGCGGTGCGAACAGCTCGGGCTGCCGCGCGGAATCGTCATCAGCGGGCTGGACAAGGAAAATGCGGATTTCGAAAAAACGCTGAAGCAGATTCAGGAAATCTGGGGCCGCAAGTGCGTGCCGATCGAATTGCCGACGCATGACCGCCGCGAAATCATCGATCTCATCGAAAGCGAAGCTCCCGCCGATTTGAAGGACGAGGCGGCCAAGGCCAAGAGCGTTTTGGAGGAAGATGTGGCCGAGGAAGATGACAAGCTGCTGGAAAAATATCTCGGCGGCGAGCACCTCACGCATGACGAGCTTGTCGCGGGTCTCCGCGTTGCGATCAAGCGCTGCCATGTCATTCCGGTTTTCGAAGTCGAGCCGCTGCAGGGTATCGGCGTGAAGGATTTTCTCGAGGAAATCTGCCGCCTGATGCCGTCGCCGCTCGATCACGAATTGAAAGACGTGGATGGAAATGCGGTGGATGGCGCGCCGGATGCCCCGTTCGCGGCGCACGTCTGGCGGACGGTCAACGATCCGTTTGTCGGCCAGATGAGCTTCATGCGCATTTACGGCGGGACGATCAAATCGGACACGGAATTTTTCAATTCGACGAAAGGCCAGAAAGAACGGATCGGCCCGCTGCATATCGTCAATGGCCGCAAGGATGAGGTTGCCGAGGAGGCGCACGCCGGCGAAATCATCGCGCTGCCGAAATTGAAAGTCACGACGCTGAACGATTCGGCCTGCGCCATCGGCAAGACGATCAAATTCACGCCGGTGGAATTTCCGCCGCCGGTCATGTCGCTGGCGGTGACGCCGAAGACGCCGGGCGACGAAGACAAGATTGGTGTCGGTTTGCAGCGCGTCGCGGAAGACGATCCGACGCTGCGCATTGAACGCAACACGATCACGCATGAACTTATTCTCACCGGCATGGGCGATATTCATCTCGATCTGGCGGTGCAGCGAATGAAGAAGCGCAGCAACGTGGATGTCGTGCTCAACACGCCGAAAGTTGCGTATCAGGAAACGATCACGGGTAAGTCCGAGGGACACTACAAGCACAAGAAACAGTCCGGCGGCCGCGGGCAATACGGCGAAGTTTATATCAAGATCGAACCGCTCTACGGCGACGACAAAGAATGGTTTGTGGATGGCATCGTAGGCACGTGCATCCCGCGAAATTTCCTGCCCGCGATTGAAAAGGGGCTGCTCGAAGGCCTCGCACGCGGCGCGCTCGCCGGCTATCCGGTTGTCCACGCGAAGGTCACCGTTTATGACGGATCCAGCCACGACGTAGATTCGTCCGAAGTCGCGTTCAAGATTGCGGCGGCACGTGCATTCAGCGAAGGCGTATTGAAAGCCAAGCCTGTGTTGCTCGAGCCAATCATGAATCTGCGCGTCGTGTTTCCGGACAAATTTATGGGCGACATCACGGGCGATTTGAATCATCGCCGCGGCCGGATACTCGGCGTGGAATCGGATTCGGGAATGCAAGTCATCACCGCGGAAGTTCCGCAGGCGGAAACGTTCCGTTATTCTTCGGAACTCCGCAGCATCACGCACGGCGAGGGGACATTCGAGCAGTCGTTCAACCGCTACGACATCGTTCCGTCGAACGTCGCGCAAAAAGTCATCGCAGCATCGGACCGCAAACAGCAGGTCGAGGAATAAGGAAACGCCATGTCAGGTCACAGCAAATGGGCAAACATTAAGCACAAGAAGGCCGCGGCCGACGCGGTCAAGGGCAAGATTTTCAGCAGGATCGCCAAGGAAATCACCGTGGCCGCGCGCATCGGCGGCGGCGATCCGAGCGGCAACATTTCGCTGCGCGCACTGATCGTGAAGGCACGCGCGCAGAACATGCCGGGCGACAACATTGACCGTGCAGTCAAAAAAGGCACGGGCGAGCTTGGCGGCGCGGTGATGGAGGAAATCATTTACGAAGGCTTCGGCCCCGGCGGCGTCTCGCTGCTGGTGAAATGTCTTTCCGACAATCGTAATCGCACCGCGGGCGAAGTCCGGAATATTTTTACGAAGCACGGAGGCAACATGGCCGCCGTGGGCGCGGTCGCGCGCAGCTACCAGCGCAAGGGCCAGTTCATCATCGCCGCGGAAACGACGACCGAAGACAAGCTGCTGGAAATCGCGCTCGATGCCGGTGCCGAGGATGTGAAAAATCACGGCGACGCCTTCGAAGTGATCTGTCACGCGAATGATTTCCATCGCATCAACGAAGTGCTCCAGGCCAAGGGCATCACCTGCGTCGAAGCCGAAGTCACGATGATTCCCGACCTCGAAGTGCAGTTGACCGACAAGTCGCAGGCATCGTCGCTGCTGAAATTCATCGAGGCGCTAGAAGATCTCGACGACGTGCAGAACGTCTATTCGAACTACGACATCCCCGACGAAATCATGGCCGCGATCGGCTGACATTTGAATGCGCGTTCTCGGAATTGACACGGCGTTGCGGACCACCGGCGTCGCCGTCGTCGAAAAGAACGGCAACGTCTGGCGCGCGCTGGAATTCGGCCTGATCAAGAATCCGCAGAGCGCGCCGCATTCCGAATGCCTGATGAAGCTTTTCAACGGCGTGCGCGAAATCATCGCACGGACAAAGCCGGACGAAGTCGCAGTCGAAGGCATTTTTTTCTCCAAGAACATCAAGGTTGCAGTGATTCTCGGTGAGGCGCGCGGCGCAGTCATCGCGGCGTGCGGCAGCCTGGGCGTGCCGGTTTTCGAACATTCGCCGCGTAGCGTGAAGCAGGCGCTCGTCGGCTTCGGCGGCGCGCACAAGGGCCAGGTCGGCAAAATGGTGATGGCGATGCTCGGCCTGCGCGAAGCGCCTCCCGAGGACGCCGCCGACGCGCTCGGTATCGCGATTTGCCATTTGCAGCAGCAGAATCCGCTGGCGGCCGCGCGGATCAAGCCGCTCTGATTTTTCCAATCATTGGAAGTTTGCGCGCCGCACTTTTCCAATCATTGGAAACTGCGGGCGCGGCGGTTCCGTCATCGCGCGGCGGCGGTCGCGGCAGCGACGGCGCGATAATGCGCGCGATAGTATTCAGTCCAGATGCGCAGCGTTTCCATGCGGTCTTCGCGATCGCGCGCCAAGAGATAATTGTTGCCGCACGGAGTTCCGTCGAGCGGGTTCGGCGGATAGCGGAACAGATCGGTCATGAGCTGGCTTCGCTTTGGTTCCGGCAAACGCGTGGCGAGCGACCTGGCGTTTTGCAATTCGGCCGAGGAATCGATGCACATCACCTTCACGAAATCGCGGAGCAGGCCGAAATATTTTCCGGTCCAGCCGGCGTGATAGTGAAAGTTGCCTGCGATCAAATAGGGATCGATCTGCGGATCGGCCAGATTGTCGGCGGAATATTTCAGGTATTCGAGATGCTTCGCTTTGATCGCGGGATCGTCGGACGGAAAAAAATCGCGGCGGATCGGGACGCGGCGCAGCGCATATTTTTCCGGGCCGCCGGGTGTGCCGGGTTTGTAGCACCAGATTTTTTGACCGTCTTCGCTCAGCGCAAATTCGATGAAACGCACGGCGAGTTCTCGATGCTCCGCTCCGCGCAAAAGTGAAACCGGATCGGCCGTCGCGCTCGATCCGCCGACGGGAACGACGAACGCCATTCGTGCGCTGCCGTCCGGCGCGCTCGCGTGCTGCGCCTCGAAGCGGCCGTAAAAATCAATGCAGAGGCCCGCGGCGCAATTGCCCATGCCGACATCAACCGGAACCTTGCTGGCCGAGTCGGTGAAATATCGAGCGTTCGCGCCGATGCGCTGGAGCAGCGCGAGACCGCTGTGCCAGCCGTCTTCGACGGCTTTCTGATAAGCGGCCGGCGCGTTCGACGGCGACTTTTCGAACGCGTCAATCTGTGTTTCGGTGAAACCCGCGGCGTGGACAGCTTGCTGGCATTTCTGGTGAACGATCAACTCAAACGCCTTTGCGATGCTGCCGCTCTTGGTCGGATCGGAAATTCCGATCTGGCGGAAATAAACTGGGTCGCCGAGGTCGTCCCACCGCGCGGGCTGATTCGTCACGCCGAGATCGCGCAGTCGATCGAGGTTGTAGCAAATGCCGAACGAACTGGCGGTGCATCCGAACAGCGTCGGCGTTCGCCAGACTTCGCCGCCGATTTTTTCGGGAATCAGCGGCGTACCATTTGCGGCGAAAAAAAGATTCGCCGGCTCGCGGCCCGCCGGCCACGGAGCGACGGTCAGGCCCTGCCGCGCTAGAATCGAATGATCGTATTCGCCACCGCCGAAGAACAAATCGGCCCGCGCAGAAAATTGTTTCGGATCGTCGGTGTCGCGAAATTTCTTCCAGAGCTGCGACATCGCGTCGTTGTTCGTGGCCGCGAATTTTCCATCGAGCAGTTTTTCGCTGGCTCCCGCGGGCCATTCGAATCCCTGGCCCTTCCACCATGCGCGAGCCGCGTTGACGAACTCCGCGCAGAGATAGCGTGAAATCTCCGTCGTGCCGCCGATGGCGCGCCAGTCAACGCGGACGGGCTTTCCGAACTGTGCCTCGTGCCATTTAGAAAACGCGCGGCCAAATTCGTATCGGATCGCCTCGTTCTGCGGCGTGACGATGACGAGATCGAGCGCGTTTGAGGGCATGGTGGTTTCGTGGCGGCGGAAAATAAAAGGCAGGGCGATGATGAGCGCAGCGGCGAAGAGGATGACGATCTTCGCTGAAACCTGAAACCTGAAACCTGAATCGGCTGTTCTGAGCGCTTCGCGAGGAAAAACCTGAGTCCGATCCGATTTCATTCTTTCAACAAGACCACGTTTTCCGCCCGGAACCACGCCACCGCATTTTTCACTTCGTCATCGCGGGAGACGATTTCGGGATTCAGGTCGAAGATTTTCATCGCGAGAGGGCCGATCTTGATTTCGTGCTGCGCCATTTCGCCGAGATAAATGCTGTTGAAAACGGAAGCGTCGAAGATGTTCGCGATGTCGGCGGGCCGCGCGGCGGAAAGGCGGATGACTTCGGGCCGGATCGAAAGCGTGACGCGGTCGCCGACGCGCGCGGCGAATTCTGATTTTGCGGTACTCGCAATCGTGCCGATGGCGGTGTCAATTTCGATGATGCCGTCAACGGCGCGGCCGATTTTGCCTTCGATGAAATTGGTCTCGCCGATGAAATTCGCGACGAGGCGGCTGTTCGGAAAACGATAAACATCTCGCGGGTCGCCGATCTGCTGGAGCCGGCCCTTGTCCATGATCGCGAGGCGGTCCGCAATCGAAAGCGCCTCTTTTTGATCGTGCGTCACATAAACGGCCGTCAGTCCGGCTTTCTTGCAGATGCGGCGGATTTCTGTCCGCATTTCGAGCCGGAGTTTTGCGTCGAGGTTCGAGAGCGGTTCGTCGAGAAGCACGCACGCAGGCCGGATCACAAGCGCGCGAGCCAGCGCGACGCGCTGCTGCTGACCGCCGGAAAGCTGGTTCGGTTTGTAGTCGGCCCGTTCGGTCATCTTTACCATCGCGAGCGCCTCATCCACGCGCTGGCGGATTTCGGTCTTCGGCAGTTTCCGCAGATCGAGACCGAACGCGACGTTCTCGCGGACGGTCATGTGCGGCCAGAGTGCGTAGCTTTGGAAAACCATTCCGGTGTCGCGCTGCTCCGGCGGCAGATTTGTGACATCGCGCCCGGCGATAAAAATGCGACCTTCCTCCGGCGTGTAAAATCCGGCAAGGCATCGCAAGAGCGTTGTTTTTCCGCAGCCGCTCGGACCGAGCAAAAAAAATAATTCGCCCGGTTCGATGGCGAGGCTGATCGAATCGACGACGCGGTTTTCGCCGAATCGTTTCGTGATGTTCTGAAATTCAATGGCAGCGGCCATGACGCGGAAGACTGCGGTTCGCAGGCGGCGCGGTCAACGGCGAACGCGCTATGATTTTGTCTGTGCGGCGCTGGCGCGCTGCGCCTGCGTTTTCAGATCGGTGCGCCGGAGGATCGTGAACATGAGGATTGCGCCGATGAAGCCGAACGGGACCATGAAATAAAAATAGTAGCCCCAGCTTTTGTCGAGGAGTTTTCCGAGCGCGAGCCCGGCGAGGCTGCCGCCGAAATACTGGAAGGAATCAATGATGCCGGACGCGAAGCCGGCCATGCGCCGCCCGCCGATGTCCATCGCGGCGGCTGTGCCGAGGATGGAGTGCGTGGCGTTGGCGGTGAGCGAAATCGCGACGAAAAAAAAGATCGCGCTGCCGACGGTGTGAAATTGCGCGGCGAGCAGGAGGATGACCGACTCGGCGAGATACAGGCACATCGCGACGGGCGCGCGGCGGCCTTTGGCGAAGGTGTCGGAGATGTAGCCGGAGAGCAGCGAGCCGACGGACGCGACGAATGGAATGAGGAAGCCGAGAAACTGGAACGAGGTGGATTTCAAATCCACGGTGTGGACTTCCTGCATGTAGCGCGGGAACCACTGGTCAACGCCCTGACGCACCGCGCCGGTGCAGGCGTAGGCGAGCGCGACGACCCAGACGGCGGGATTCCGCAGGATCGTCACGAGCACCGTGATGACCGAAGCCGGCGCATCGCCGCCGGCCGTGTCGTCGTGTTTGACCGCATCGGGAAAGCCGGCGTCCTCGGGCGTCTGCTTGACGACGAGCGCCATGACCAGCGCGGCGATGGTGCAGAGACCGGAGGGAATCCAGAAAAGCCAGCGCCAGTGCAACGGCGGCACGGTCATCAGGCCGAGCACGGAAAATCCGGCAAGAAGCGCGGGCCCCAGTTTGAAAATTCCGAAGCGGCCGAGGTTGATCATGAATCCGAAAATTCCGGCGAAGCGTCCGCGCTCGCGCGGATCGAACCACGCGGCGTTGATCTTGATCATGCCCGGCGCACCGAAGGCCTGAAAATAGCCGTCAATTCCGCGGACGACGACGAACAGCCCTAACAGGCCCCAGAACGACGCGGCGCCGAACAGGAGGTTCATGACGATGGTGCCGGCCGCGCCGATGAGCATCGCTTTTTTGCCGCCGAGTTTGTCGGCGAGCAGGCCGTTGATGATCTGTCCGCACGCATAGGCCAGGAGCGCGGTCGTGATGATCGAGCCCATGTTCTCCTTGGAGAAATGGAACTCCTCGGAGATCGCCTTGTTCGCCAGCGAGAAATTGTAGCGGCACATGTAAAACGAAGTGTAGAGCAGCCCGATGGCGCCCCAGTTCATCCCGCGCCGCGCCCGGAATCCGGCCGGATGCCTCGCCAGTATTTCGCCCGTTGAACTTTCTGCGGACATGCGCGCGACAGTACCAGCGCCGCCCGCGACCTCAACTTCCAATCATTGGAAAATTGCGCCGCGATGGTTTCCAATGATTGGAAGAAAACGATTCGTAAATTTCCAATGATTGGGAAAATGGGCCGGCGGAACTTCCAATGATTGGAAGTTCGCGGAAGCGCGGCTATGAATGCGGCGATGAAACGAATCCTGATTCTTCTGTGCGGCTGCGCTGCCGTTTCCTGCATGGCTGCGGGGCCAGCGGTTTCCAATCGCGTCGCGGTGATTGATGTCGAGCCGGTCTGGTCGGGGCATCCGGTCGGATTTTCTCTGCTGACGCAAAGCAACCGGCAGTTCGTCGCGTATTACGATTCGCAGCGGCGCATGACCGTCGCGCAGCGGTCGCTGGACGCGACGAACTGGGTTTTCACGAAACTCGATTCGACGCTCGGTTGGGACTCGCACAATTACGTGGCGCTCGCCGTGGATCGCGAGGGATTCCTGCATTTGTCCGGCAACATGCACTGCGTGCCGCTGATTTATTTTCGCTCGGAGCAACCGCTCGACGCGGCCTCGCTGAAGCGCTCGGCGATGACCGGCGAACGCGAGTTGCGCGTGACCTATCCGGTTTTCATGCGCGACAAATCCGACCGGCTCGTCTTCCGCTATCGCGACGGACGCAGCGGAAGCGGCGACGACATTTATAACGCCTACGACGAGAAAACGCGCACGTGGTCGCGGCTGATTGACACGCCGCTGATGAGCGGCATGGAAAAAATGAACGCCTACGCCTGTGTGCCGAAGCGCGGGCCGGACGGCCGGTTTCATGTCGTCTGGGTCTGGCGCAATTCGCCGGATTGTTCGAGCAACCACGACATCAGCTACGCGCGCAGCGATGACCTCGTGACGTGGACGGATTCGCTCGGAAGAAAACTCTCGCTGCCGATCACGGTGGCAACGGGCGACATCGTTGATCCGGTTCCGCCGCGCGGCGGATTGATCAACGTGAATCGCGAAGTTGGCTTCGACAACGCGGGCCGGCCTGTCGTCACCTATCACAAGTACGACGCGAACGGTGATCTGCAGGCCTACGCCGCGCGTCGCGACGAGTCGGGATGGAAAATTGTCCAGGTCAGCGACTGGAAGGGCTACCGGTGGGAATTCAGCGGCTGCGGCACGATCATCGGCGAGGTTCACATCGGCGCGGTCGAGGCCATCGGTGACGACAAGCTCACGATGTCGTATCACTATCCGCGCGGATCGGGAACGTGGGTGCTCGACGAAAAAACTCTACAGCCGATTCCCGGCGCGAAGCCGCCGCCGCGAAACGAGCCCGGCGTGCCCGCTGCCTGTGCGAAAGTGGAATCGAAATTCCCAGGCATGAAAAAACATATTCGCTATGACACCAGCGAGGATCACTCCGGCGCGCGCTTCGCCATCACATGGGAGACACTCGAAGCCAATCGCGATGCCCCGCGAAAAGAACCGCTGCCTCTGCCCTCGATGCTGCGCGTTGTGACGATGACGGGCGAGTGAGGAAGAGATGCTGGCAGGATCGACCGGCCAGACGCGAAGTGAGCCGCAATGCTGGAATTTTCCGATGATTTGAATTTTCGGTTTGCGCCTGCCAGAATGCTCGCAAGAATATTACAAATATTTAATTTAAGTGCGGTGATAGAATTGTTGTAAGTCAATTTTAGCCCAAGCGGCGCTTTTCAAGCGCCAACAAATTTCCCATCTTTCTGGAACATCTCCCCATCGAGGTAGACGGCGCCGCCTTTGCGTAGGTCCTTGATCATGTCCCAGTGCAGCGACGATTTGTTTTTCCCGCCGGTTTCTTCGTACGATTCGCCGACGGCAAGATGGATCGTGCCGCCGATTTTTTCATCGAACAGAATATTCTTGATGAAGCGCTGGATGCCGTAATTTGTGCCGATTCCGAGTTCGCCGAGGTATCGCGCGCCGGCGTCCATGTCGAGCATCGCGAGCAGATAATCCTGATTTTTTGTTGCGGTCGCTTCGACCACTTTGCCGGCCTTGAACACGAGCCGGATGCCGTCAATTTCTCGCCCGCCGTTGCAAACCGGGAAGTCATATTTGATGAAGCCTTCAGCGGAATTTTCAACCGGGCCGGTGAAGACCTCGCCGCTGGGCACGTTGTGAGTTGCGACGGAACTTATAAATTTTCTCTTCTTCACGGACATGGTCAGATCGGTGTCGGGGCCGACGATGCGGACCTTGTCGGCCTTCTGCAATCGCGCGATGAGTTTCTGGTGTTTCTTTTCGAGTTTTTCCCATTCGGCGACGGGATCTTTGCGATCAAGGAAGTTCGCGGAATAAACGAAATCTTCGAAATCGCCGAGGCTCAAGTCCGCGTCCATCGCGTAGGCCTGCGTTGGAAAAAGTGTGAGCGACCACGGTTTTTTGAGCAAAATATTGCGGACGGGCTTGCGCGATTTCGCGAGCCGTTGCGCGATGGCGGGCGGAAACGCGGCGAGGTCGCGCGTGTTCGGGCTGGCCATGATGCGAATGGTCTTGTCCACGTTTTTCGCATAGGTCATTTCGAACGGCGCGGTCTCGTCGATGTGCTGTGCCTGTCCGTTCCGGTACAGTCTTTCCGCAAGCGATGACGGAACCATTCGTATGACCGGAAATGCGCCGGCTTTCAGCAATTCGTCGAACAAACATTCGACGAGCGGCTGTGCCTCATTTGTGGTTTCAACACCGATTGTTTCGCGCGGTTTCGCCGCGATGGAATAGTGCGCGAGCAGCTTTGCAAATTTTTCGATTCGTGGATCAGTCATGTTTTTTCCTTAAATTTGGCTGGAATTCAGCCCGTTTTTTCGCTCCCGCCAGCGGTGTTTTTTTGTAGGTGAAAATGGAATTGAAGTGAACCTGCCGTCCAGCAGGAAAATAAGCAAATTTATTGAGCCATAACATTCGTTTCGAAAGCATATTGCACCGCATCGAAAAAAACTTCCGAAACTGCGCTTGACGTTTTGTGGGGTGCGGTGGTTTAACTGTTCATGGTTTTGGGGATTTTTGCAGGGCGCGTCTTGGAATAGTTGTCCATGTCAGAAACAGAAGCAAATAGCGATTTGGAGGGGATGAGCGGGCTGAGCCTGTTCTTCGGTGAGTTTACCCACCAACTCGACGATAAAAATCGCGTCACGGTTCCTTCGGATTGGCGCGCGATGATCGGAATTCCAAAACGCCTGCACATTGCAATGTCCATCGAGGGAAATTTTCTGCAGGCCACGCCGGCGCGAACGATCGGTGAGAAACTGAAGCTCGAACGGCTTTCGCTCTCGGACGAGATCGCGTCGAGAAACCACCGGAGCATCGCGCAGCGCGGCCAGTTGTTTGAATGGGATGCGCAGGGCCGCGTGCGATTGCCGGAGCCGATGCTGAATTTTGCGCGCATCAAGCCGAAGGGGAAAGTCGGACTCATCGCGACACTCGACGGCTTCCAAATTTGGAATGAAGCAGATTGTCCATACGCTGCGAAAGTGAATACGCCGGCCGATCAAGTCAAGTCGGCCATGCACTCAGTGGGGTTGAAATGAAACGACTATTGGAACGAATCAGCACATCGCTCGGATCGGATGACAGGCAGGACGAGAATGATTTTCCGTCGCGGTCGGACCGCATGTGGACCGAGCAAGGCGAACTGTGGAATGCAAGGGCGGCCAAGGCAATTCCGGCAACCGCGGCGGGACCGCGCGTCCCGGCCGTGTCATTCGATTTTTCGGAAACGGAAATTGTCCGCGCACCGCGGAAAAATTCGGACGCGGTCGCCGTGCGCACGGAAGCTCGCAAGGCCGTCTTTGCCGAACAGCAACGCGGCCGGCGCGTGCAAAACATCGCGCGTTTTCTCGAAGTCAATCAGACGGTGCAGGGCGGCCACGGTTTTGCGTACCGCCTGATTCAGGCCGTTCGCGGCGTGAGCGCCGATTACGATCTTTGGAAAGGGCCGACAAAGCGGGTGACGTTCCTGCTCGGTTGATCCGTGGCAGGCGCCGCCGCCGGTTGGCGGGCGGAATGGGATGCACATACCAGTTCTTGTTCGCGAAGTGGTTGAGCATCTCGGCGTGTGTCCGGGGGGAATTTATCTGGATGGCACGCTTGGAGGCGGAAACCATGCGAGAGCCATTTTGGCGGCGGCGGGACCCGGTGCGAAAATCATCGGAATTGATCGCGATGCAGGCGCGCTCGAACGCGCCCGCGCGAATCTCGGTCCGCTCGCCGCGCAGGTTCATTTCATTCACGGGACTTTTTCCAACATGATTTCGCTCGTCCAGAATTCCGGCCATCGCGAATTTGATGGCGTGTTGCTTGATCTGGGTTTTTCATCCGACCAGCTCGACGATTCCGCGCGCGGCTTGAGCTTCATGGCCGACGGGCCGCTCGACATGCGGCTCGATCAGTCGCAGCCGCGTACGGCCGCACAGGTCGTGAACGAAATGCCGGAGAGCGAACTCGCCGACCTGATTTACAAATTCGGCGACGAGCCGGCATCACGTCGGATCGCGCGGGCCATCGTGGCGGAGCGCAGTGGCACGCCGTTCCGCTCGACGCTGCATCTGGCCGATGTGATCGCCCGCGCGAAAGGCGGACGGCGCGGCGCGAGAATTCATCCCGCAACGCAGACCTTCCAAGCCATCAGGATTTTTGTGAACGACGAATTCGAACAGGCGCGGGCCGGCTGCGAGGCGGCGATCCGTCTCGTGAAAGGCGGCGGACGCGTCGCGGTCATCACGTTTCACAGCGGCGAGGACAGGATCGTCAAACAATGTTTTGCGCGGCACGTGGGCCGCGACGTCTCGCTGCCGCAGGGCGGATCGCGGTGGGAAGGCGACCGGCCGCGCGTGGCGTGGATCGTAAAGAAACCGCTGACGGCGGGCGAAGACGAGGCGCGGGAAAATCCTCGCGCCCGTTCCGCGAAGCTCCGCGTCATCGAAAGGCTGCAGGACAGGGCGAAAACTAATTTTCCATGAATGAGAACTTCCAATGATTGGAAGCCGCCGGACCGGTGATTTCCAATCATTGGAAAATGCGAGCAGACGAAATTTTCAGACCGGACAAAAAAATGAGCAAGCGACCGACCAATTATTGCAACAAGAACGTCAAGACCAAACGGCTCGACGTCGACAGCAAATTTCTACCGGGGGCGCTACTGTTGCCCATCCTCATTTTCGCCGCCACGACGGCCTTCGGCTATCTGTGGCTTTGCAGCCGCAACGAGGACATCGGCAAAAGCATCAAGGTGATTGAGGAAAAAAGAAAGGACCTCGACCGCCGCGTCGTGAACGAGGAATACAAATGGGCGAATGCGACGTCGCCGGAAAACATCCGCCGTCTTCTGAAGGTGCATCACATCGAAATGGAACTGCCGAGGGAAACGAGCGTCGTGCGGGTCACGCAGCGGACGGAGGGCTTGTACACGGGCTGGCACGGGACGGGCGCCGAAATTGCAAAAGGAGGCGGCGGGCCGCAACATGAGTGATCGCGGACAACGCTTTCGCATGGTTGTCGTGTCGTCCGTCCTCGCGGTTGCGTGGGGCCTGGTCTCGTACCGGCTTTGCTCGCTGCACCTCGGCTCGAATCCGAAACTGCACGCAAAGATCGAGCAACTCCGCCCGATCAACGAGGAAATCAGCGCGCCGCGCGGGCGCATCCTCGATGTGCGCGGGCACATTCTCGCGATGGACATGCCGGTGCGGAATGTCTGCATTGATCCGGCGATGATCCGTTCCTCCACAAATGGCATGGCGGCCAAGGTCGTGGCCGCGCTGGCCTCGGCGCTCCAGATGGAACCGGCGATGATCTGGCCGAAGCTGCAACAGACCAACAGCTACGCGGTGATCCGCAAATATGTTCCCGTTGATGCCACGGAAGTTTTCACGAACTCGCGATTGAAGGGCGTGATCCTCGAGGAAGTCTCGCGCCGCAACTATCCGCGCGAATCGCTCGCCTGCCACGTGATCGGCTACGCCGCCGGCGGCGGCGGCAGTTCCGGCGCAACCGGCAGTTCCGGCATCGAACTGCACTGCGAAAAATATCTGCGCGGAGTTCCCGGCGTTCGCGTGAGCGAAAAAGACGGGAAGAAAAACGAGCTGGTCACGCACCGCGTCGTCGAAGTTGATCCACAGCGCGGCAACGACGTCTATCTGACCATCGACCAGAATCTGCAATACATCGTCGAGAAAGCGCTCGACACCGCGATGGAAAAAAATCACGCAAAAGGCGCATGGGCGATTCTCGAGCGCGTGAAGACTGGCGAGGTTCTCGCGATGGCCAGCCGCCCGGATTTCAATCCCAACGACTACGCAAACGCGGACACCAACAACTTCCTCAACCGCGCCATCGGCTTCTGCTACGAGCCGGGCTCGACATTCAAAATGGCAACCATCGCCGCCGCGCTCGACGCCGGCACCGTCCGTCCGGACACGACGATCAACTGCGAAAACGGCGTTTGGATTTACATGGGCAAACCGCTGCGCGATTTTCATCCGCACGGCGTCCAGCCCGTCGCCAACGTCATCAAATATTCCAGCAACATCGGCGCCGCCAAGATTGCCCTCACCCTCGGTTCGACCAGGCTGCACGAATATCTCGAAGCATTCCACATCGGGCGGCGAAGCGGCATCCCGCTCGCCGGCGAAGAAGGCGGGCTGCTCCACGATCTCCGCCGCTGGACGGCTCTTTCGATCACGCGCGTGCCAATGGGCCACGAAGTCATGGTCACATCCATCCAGGTGCTCGACGTCATCAACGCCATTGCCAACGACGGCTTCCTCATCAAGCCGCAGATCATCGACCGGATCATCACCCCGCAAGGCAACGCCGTGTACGCGCGCCAGACTGAAGTCATCGGCCATCCCATTCGCCCCGACACCGCCAAGCTCATGCGAAAACTTCTCACCCGCGTCACCGAAAAAGGCGGCACCGCCTCGCACGCCAGCTTCGACGGCTACACCGTCGCCGGCAAAACTGGCACCGCGCAAAAGCTCGTTGACGGCCACTATTCCGACACCCTCAACATCGCCTCCTTCGTCGGCATCGTCCCCGCCGAAAAACCCGAACTCGCTCTCATCGTCGTCGTGGACGAGCCCGGAATTTCCGGCGAGCACACCGGCGGCGTCGTCTGCGTCCCGGTCTTTCGCGAAGTCATGGAGCAAGCCGTCCGCTATCTTGACGTCCCCGCCGTCCCCGCCGAGATGGCCTGGCGCTTCGGCGACGAGATACCCAACTTATGAAAACAAGTTTTCACAATTCGAAATCGCGGTCCCCGGCCGCGCGACGCGGCCTAATCTCAAATCCCCGGCCGCACGCAAAAAATTTCCAATCATTGGAAAATGGCGGCCCGGGCATTTCCAATCATTGGAACTTTTCGTCGCGGCCGCGGCCCGCCGCTCAGCCCGATCTTATTGTCCGCCATTTTTTTGAAACGTCCGACGAGGCACAAACCACAGGCAACAGCTCGCAAATTCTAGTAGATTAAGGAGGCGACAGATGATTCTCGGCAAGCTCTGTCAGGAAACCATGAGACTCGAGTCTTTCACACGCATCATTCAACCGATCACGACGCGGGGGCCGCTGAACTTCGACATCGAAGGCATCGCCTACGACTCGCGCCAGGTGCGGCGCAATTTTCTTTTCGTCGCGCTGCACGGCTCGCACGCCGACGGCGCCTCGTACATTGACGACGCGCTGCGCCGCGGCGCCGTCGCCATCGTGTCCGAGGAGGACCGCTGGCCGCGCCGCGACATCGCGCACATCCGCGTCGAGGACGCGCGCCGCGCGCTCGCCGAAATTTCCTGCGCGTTTTACAACCAGCCCTCGCAGCGCATCGAAGTCTTCGGCATCACCGGTACCAACGGCAAAACCACCACCGCGTTCATGCTCCGCCACATCCTCGATCGCGCCGGCAAGCACCCCGGAATGATCGGAACCATCCGCTACGAAATCGGCGACCGCGTCATCCCCGCCGCGCGCACGACGCCCGAGGCGCCCGACATCCAGTTCATGCTCGACCAGATGGTCCGCGCCGGATGCCGCAGCGCCGTCATGGAAGTCTCCTCGCACGCGCTCGACCAGAAACGCGTCTGGGGACTCGACTTCGATGTCGGAATTTTCACGAACCTCACGCGCGACCACCTCGATTATCACAAGGACCTGCGAAATTATTTCATGGCCAAGACGCAGCTCTTCCGCTCGCTCGGCGGCATCGAAAAGGAAGCCGCCGCGGTCATCAACATTGACGATCCGTACGGAATGGAACTGGCCAACACGCCAGGCCTCACCGCACGGCTCATCACCTGCGGCACCCATCCCGCCGCGATGATCCGCGCCGAGGAAATCGAGATTGCCGCCGATCACTCGTCATTTCGTTTCGTCAGCCCGTGGGGCCAGGTCGAGGTCACGCTCCCGCTGCTCGGCCGCTTCAACGTTTACAACGCGCTCTCTGCGATGGCCGCCGGATGCGCACGCGGTTTCGCGCCCGAGCAAATGGCCGCCGCGCTTGCCAACATGCCGCCCGTGCCGGGCCGGCTCGAAATCGTCTCCAACGGAAATCCGAAAAAAGTTTTCGTGGATTACGCCCACACCGACGACGCGCTCGAAAACGTGCTCACGACGCTGCGCGCCCTGCATCCGCGAAAACTGATCTGCGTCTTCGGATGCGGTGGCGACCGCGACCGCGAAAAACGGCCGATGATGGGATCCGCCGCCGCGCGGCTCGCCGACCAGATCATCGTCACCAGCGACAATCCGCGCACCGAAAATCCCGACGCGATCATTGATGAAATCATGACCGGCATCGGCGCGCGCGAATACGTCGAGCGCATCGCCGACCGCGAACAGGCGATCGCCCGCGCCATTTCGAAGGCGCAGCCCGGCGACATCGTGCTCATCGCCGGCAAGGGTCACGAAAACTACCAGGACTTCGGAAGCACCGTCATTCCGTTCGACGACCGCGAGGTTGCCAGAAAGTATCTGCGCGGCTGATCCGCGTTTTTGCAAAGGGTTGTTCGGTGCCGGAATTTTCCTCCAGCCATCTTGCTCGATGGAGCCGCGGACATTGGCGCGGTTCTCCGCCGCTGTCGTTCTCGTCGGTCTCAACGGACACGCGTACGATCCAGCCCGGCGCGCTGTTCGTCGCGCTTCGAGGCGAAAATTTCGATGGCCATAATTTCATCGCTGAAGCCTTCGCCCGCGGAGCCATCGCTGGAGTTGTTGACACAGTTCACAGCTTGTCAACAGACGCGCCGCTCCTCGTTGTCGAAAACACGCGCCGCGCGCTGCTCGACATTGCCGCCGGCCATCGTGCGACGCTGCCGATGCCGACCATTGCCGTGACCGGCAGCGCCGGAAAAACCACCGCAAAAGAAATGATCGCCGACATCCTCGCGACCGCCGCCCCAACCGCCCGCACGCGCGGAAACTGGAACAACGACATTGGGCTTCCGCTCAGCATCCTCGCTGCCGAACCGTCGCAGAAATTCGGCGTCTTCGAAGTCGGCATGAACCATCCCGGCGAACTTGAGCCGCTCTGCAAAATCCTGAAGCCCGCCGTTGGCATCGTCACCTCGGTCGGTCCCGTTCACCTCGAATTTTTTGGCGACGAGCAGGCCATCGCTGAGGAAAAGGCCTCGGTTTTTCGCGCGCTGAAAAAAAGCGGCCGGGCAATTTTGTGCCGTGACGAAAAATGGTTCGACGTTCTTCGCGCCTCGGCGAAATGCCGCGTCATCACGACTTCGCTGCGCGGCGGCGCGGACTATGTCGCGGACATCCGCCGCGACGGCTCGCTGAAATTTTCGGTCACGGAAAAAAGTTCTCGCGAAGCCTTCGAATTCACCGCGCCATTTCCCGGCGATTTCATCGTCCACGATGCGCTGCTGGCCATCGCCGCGGGCCGCCATCTCGGCATCGAATGGCCGCAGATCGTCAGCGCCATCGCCAAGTATCAGGCCCCGCCGATGCGCTGGCAGCTCGAAGAACACGGCGGCATCATCTTCATCAAAGACTGCTACAACGCAAATCCCCTGAGCATGAAGGCGGCGCTCGGCGCTTTTGCCGCCATGAGCATTCCCGGCAAAAAATTCGCGGTGCTGGGCGGAATGCGCGAGCTTGGCCCGACCGAGCGCGAGCAGCACGAAGAAGTCGGCCGCGCGGCCGCGCGGCCTGAAATTGATAACATCGTCGCCATCGGCGAACACGGCGGCTGGATTGCCGACGGCGCGGAAAGCGGCACGGGCGTCGCGTCGCGCCCTCGAATTCACCGGCTGGCCGACGTGTTTGTCGCCGCAGAGTTTCTCACCGCCAACGCCGCCGCGGGCGATGCCATCTTGCTGAAGGCATCGCGCGGCGAGAAACTCGAGCGCGTGCTCGAACGTTGGCTCAGCCTGAACATTGACCGCCTTGCGACATTGAAACCGAACGAACAAGTTGTTCAAAAATGAACACAAGTGTGTTCATTTTTGAACACTCGGGCCGGTTTGTACATTTTTGAACACCTCCTTTCGGGCCTTGGACGGGGCGGATAAGGCGCTGAAAAAATATTTTCTTAGTGGCAGGGCTCATCGCCGCTCGCTCACTTTGCGGGCGTATTTCAAGGAGAAAGTCGAACCTCGTTCCGGCTAAGCCGGCCGCCAAGTCCGCCGGGCGCATGGGTGAAACCCCCAAATTGGCACACTCCTTGCTTAGACATGCTGGCAACTATTGGATCGGGGTTATGGACAGGTTCGTTCACAGTTCATTGGTGGAGGTCGGGGAGTTATCGGACTCGGTCACTCTCCGGTTCAATGCCGCGGCGCGGTCGGTCGGCGGTCGGCGGTCGGCGGTCGGCGGTCGGCGGTCGGCGGTTAATTGTAATTCTTTCTCCCCGGTTGCCCTGTCAACTTCTTTCGCGCCGGCTTGCCTATTGGTTGCCGCAGACTCCGCCGGCATCCACTAACCCGCGCCGGCTGCTGACGCGTGCGCGTCAATCATTCACGAGTCCGCGCCAGCCATTGACGGGTTTGCGCCAGTCATGGCCGCACCCGCGGCGGCCTTTCACGCAATCGCGTCAGTCATTGACGAGTTCCCGTCAGCCGTTGCCGGGCTTGCGTCAGCCATTGACGAGTCCGCGTCAGTCGTTGCCGCGCCCGCGGCAGCCGCTGCCGCAAGTGCGGTGCAAGTTGACGCGCAGTCAGTTGTGAAACAACAGTTTTTTCGGCGGCAATTCAGCCGCCGGAGATGGAGAGGCAAGAAGGATTCGAAGGAGTGATGAGCATGATGAAGAACAAAATGATACCGGATGGTGATGAGGCGAAGCTGGCGATGGCGAAAAATGTCGCCGCGAAACTGCCGAAATATGCCGCGAAGTTTGGCATCGGCCCGGACGAGGTGACCGACATCGCCAACAGCGTGGCCGCGTTCGAGTACACGCTGGACATTCTCGGCCTGATCGGCACCTACAAGCAGAACTGGACGAGTCTCAAGAATCTGCTGCGCGACGGCCCGGACACCGGCGATGTGGCCGCGTTCCCCGCCGCGCTTGACCTCGGCGTGCAGCCCACCGCGGTTGACCCTGGCCTTTTCACGCGCATCAGCGGGATTGCCGCGCGCATCAAGAATCATCCGGCCTATACCGATAACATCGGGCAGGACCTCGGCATCGTCGGTTCCGAACAAACCTTCGATCCGTCCACCGGCAAACCGGTCATCACGGCAAGCTTCCTCGCCGGCCAGGTTCTCATCGGCTGGACCAAGGGCAACTTCGATGGCGTGCGCATCGAGGTGGACCGGGCCGACGGCAAGGGCTATGTCTTTCTGGCCATTGACACCCAGCCGGACTACACCGACTCGACCCCGCTGCCGCCCGCCGGCACCAGCGCCATCTGGAAATACCGCGCCATTTACCTGCTGGCCGACGAAGTCGTGGGCCAGTGGAGCGACGAGGTGAAAGTCACCGTGGCTGCATAGTTCGGTGTCCACCCTTGTAGGGTGCCTTTCCGCAAAGCGCACGCTGAAGCGTGTACACCGAACGGCGTCCCGCCCCCGCTGTGGGCGCGCTCTCAGGGCGCGACTGCAGGAGGGGGGGGCGCGACGGCCACCATAAGTTCCAATGATTGGAAAAGACCGGCGACGATGAGTTCCAATCATTGGAAGAAAGAGGTCGGTTCGATTTGTAAGTGCAAAGGAGAATGAAGATGAAGGCAGTTAGGCTGATCGGTATTGTGGTTGCAAGTTGCGGTCTAGTCATCGCCCCGGCGGGCCGGGCGGACTCGGCGACGAATCTGAGCGTCGAGGGGGTCATTCAGCAGGCGGGCAACAGCGCGACGGGCGCCAGTGCGGTCGCCATTGGAACCAATACCGTCGCCGATGCCGAGAACTCGCTGGCGGGCGGTTTCAATGCGTGGGTCCAGCCCGGCCATTCCAATGCGCTTATTTTCGCGACCGGCCAGCCAAGCCCTGGGGCCATGCGCCAGACGCAGTATCCCGACACGGCGCACTTTGAGCATCTGTATCTCTTCTCACCCTCCTATGACGACGGCAATTCCGTTCTGCCACGATGGGAGAATGACGCACGATATGCCACGGCCGGTGGTGTGAGCGACCTTTGGAACATCATGAACGACCCGTGGGACTATGGCTCTGCGTTGACCTATTGGCTGGCCTCCGTGGCGACGATCGCCACCGAGGCCAGGACCGACGCGACCAACGCAATGTCATTCTGGACAAGCGGTGGTTTCATCCTCACCAACACGGCAGACTTTGGCGGCCAGTCGGCCTCCAACATCGTGCAAATCTACATCGGCTATCCGACCCAGACGCTCGTTGAGGTGCGCGGCAATGGGGCGGTGGAATTCGATGGCAACGGTTATGCGGCGACGCCCTCGGGCAACTGGTTCCCCGCGGCGGGCAACAAATCCGTTTTCGTTTGGGTGAATCCCTCTTCGGATGGCGTTATTTTTCAGGCGGGCATCGGGGATGCAGGCGCTGCTTTCCGCCTGATGCGCAATTCGGGCCGCTTCTGGTTCTGGGGCGGCTACAGCGCCGATGTGTGGATGACCAACGAAATTCCCGCGGATGCGTGGACGCTGCTGACGGCCTCATACGATGGCGCCAGTCACACCGCCTCCTTCTATGTCAATGATGTGCTGGCGGCCGAACACGTCTATCCGCTGCTCACGGCTCAATGGCCGCAGGTCGCGTTGGGCGCTTACGCTTATACCGGCGGCGGAAACATCGCGGCAAAATTCGGCCCGTCCGGTGTCTATTCCAACGCACTCTCCTATTCTGATGTCACGAATCTTTACAATGGCGGGATTGGAAACCTGATGCCGCCGACTGACAACCTGATCGCCTTCTGGCCCATGCAGGACGGTTCAGGAACCACCCTGACGGATGTCAGCGGAAAAGGGAACAGTCTGACGATTTCCGGCGGGGCCGCATGGGTGCCCGCCCCTTTTGCGACTAATTTCACATACGTCAGCGCAACGTTGACCAACAGCTTTGCCTTCGTCCCGGCCGATGCTCCGCACCGCCCCGGCGACTATCTGGCCTTTGACGGTGCCTTTGGCACCTATTGGGCCAGCCTGCCGCCCGACCTGGTGCATTTCAACGTCGCCACCAATCTGAACTTGAGTGGCAACTCCATCACCAACGTTCAATCGCTCAAGGTCAACGGCCCCGTCGAGTTCCTCGGCCCCATCAGTATCGGCCCCCAGGGCGACCTCGACATGGGCAGCTTCACGAACAAGCCGTAAGTCAGAGCTCAGAAATCCGACTGAAAGCTCCCCCATGAACCCGAACCAATCAGGCAAAGCCTCCGTGCGCGTCCTCGCGCTCATCTTTGCGTTCTTTGCGCTCTTTGCGGTGATGTTTTCTGTTCTCGCAAGTCCCCCGCAATGGTGGCAGATTCGCGGCGTGATCAACACCAACGCCAACGTTGTGACCAACGACTTCGCCCCCGCCACCCAGGGCCAGCTCAAATGGCTCGCCACAAAAGCCGCCGAGGAACTCGATAACTCCATTCCCGGCGGCGCGGGCGCTTCTGTCCATGCACTCATTTCCGGCTTCTCGACAAGCAATAACTATGCGCCCGTGCTCATCGGACAGTTGAAGGCTGTTGCTACGAACTTCTATGACCGGCTGATCGCCATTGGCTACACCAATGCGTATCCGTGGGCCGCCTCCACCAACACGCCCAACGACTTCGCCCCCGTCACCATCGGGCAGTTGAAGAATCTTTTCAGCTTCGATCTGCGTGGCGGCGCCGACAGCGATGGGGACGGGATGCCGGACTGGTGGGAAATCAAATATGGTCTCAGCCCCAACAGTGCCTTGGATGCCCATGCCGATGCGGACGGCGATGGGATTGACAACTTGATGGAATATCAGAGCAAGACCGATCCGACATCGGCCGATCCGGTGATAGATGCCACGGCAGATGCAACCATCCAGTTTCGTACGGTCGCCAGTTCCCGGTCATTCGCATCCGAAGGTGTGATGGGCTTTCAGAATTGCAACAGATGTTTCCGGTCGGTGACGCTGTCCGCTTCTGCGAGCTGGGATATAAAAACGAACTACAACTGCGGAATGTCCAATGGATTCGAGGATACCATAGACAAAGGGGATGTCGCGCCTGTGAATATCATGGCGAATTTCAAGACCAACATGGATTGCGAGGCATACTGGGAAGTGCATGGCGCGACGCTCGGTGCATACCACGAGCAGCATGACTACGACACAAATCATGTTTGCACTTCCAGTTCCTATTCCTCGGTGTTCTGGACATGGGATGTATTCGGAACGCTCGACAGCGTAACCTGGCAGGTCGGAGGAGCCTCCGCCACCGTCACCTGCATGTCAGCGACCGGCCAGACCGCAACCAATTCGACTGCACTGCCCCCGGGAACGAACTCTCCGTGTGCGCCGCCGTATATTGTCATTACCGGCGATGGATACGCCGACACTGATATTCACAAGAAATGGGATTGGAACTCTTATTCGGCGGCGTCCTGCTGCGGGGACGTTATTGATCATCTGCCGGAATCGAGGGAAGGTGGAACCGTTGAAGTCACCCTCGGTGACGAGCTGACCATAGATGAGTTGGAAGCCATGGTGCGCGCCGATGTTGCCGACACGAATGCCATGGCGGCTGCGTCGTGGGGCGGGGACCCGCTCTGGATCAAGCAATGTGGTGACGACCTCTGCGGCGGCGGTGTTGCCGGCCTGCTCAAGACTGCCACCAAGGCCAGCGCGAAGCGCGGCGAGTATCGGTTCATGCTTGCGAATACATGCTCCGGCGTTTATTACCGGGTTCTTGCCGGGGAGAAGGACACCTCTTTCAGTCCAACGGTTGCCCGAGGGCCGATGCAGTTCTTTGCCCGAGGCACGGGCGGTGCCGTCTATTTCACCCCGACCAACTCTGTGGACGTGCCCGCCGCCCCTGGCTGCGTCTTCGCATCGCCGCTGTTCGTTAAATTGCAGAATTACACCGACTGCTGGAAGACAAATTGGGTGGTGAGCCTGGCCCCCGAAATGCAGATGAGTACCGACGGCATGACATCCAATGATGTGATATGGAGCATCGGTCTTCTGGAAGGGCCGGGCGGCGCATCCCTTGATCCCAATTGTAACAACATCTTTCTCTTCGGCGGCGGCGGCGGCAAATACCTTGTGACGGCAAGGTCCAAGCTTTTCGACAGCGTCTGTGGCTGTGCGACACTCACCGTCGTCAAGGTTGATTTCGCGCAGCCGGCATCGGTCATCGCGTGGACTCCCGGCGGAACGATCAACGCCGCATCTTCGCTGGCAAACGACTGCTATCCGCCAGCCGACCGCCTGACCTTCACCGCGTCCACGGTCTCCGGCAGCCCATTGGTCAACAGCGGAAATGGAAACTACACATTGCCTGAGGACAGTGGCGGCGAATATAATTTGTCCGTAAGCTCGTCATATTGTGAGAGTGTCAAGAATATAAAAGCCCAACGCGTCATTCTTGAGCGTCAGAATGAAGTCTCACTTGTCTGGCTAAGCGTTAGGGGCATAAATCAAAATACCAATATTCTCGTTGGCCAAAAAATGATTTTGCGCGTAAGAACGGATCCGCCGCTGACGGGCAATATAACATGGGATATAGGATCTCTTAGTGATACCTTCCTGAACTACACAGCCGATGCTTATCAAGCGATTATTGTTTCAAATAACACGCCATGCACGTCAGAAACGAACGAATTCTATTGGTCGGTGCTCACGGACACATCTACCAAAACCAAGTCCGTTCATATTACAGTCACTGTCACCGATTCGTCTGGGAAACAGTTCTCCGACAGCGCGGACATGCAGGTCTTCAGACCGGATTTTACGACAAATGTTTTCCTTGATCCACTGGTTCAAATTATTTCGACATCTACATCAGCCGTCGATGCGACCGGTCGTGGCGCAATGAAGTCACAATCATATACATTTGACGGGAACGTCACCAAGCCGTCAATATTCTCGGGGGATGATGATGCGGTTGCGGTGTACCAAGTTGTCAAACATAATCAGAGATTTGGGTATTCCAATGGATCAACCACCGTCCTCAAGAACGCGTCATTTTATTGGGATGGCCGACGAACTGAACATGGGCTCTTGCCCGCAACTGAGCCAGATTTCCCGGTCTCAGGCTCAAACTCTGAGCGCGATGGCAGAGGGGGGTGGAATTTCCAATTTTCCGATAATCCTGCGACGAAAGAAATACATAGCAGCGAGGGGTACCGTACGGTCGAAGTTCTCAACGATGACCTAATCACGTTTCTTATGTACAAGCCGCCCGGCGCTTCATCCTGTTATGTGCCGCTCTGCCACGCTGAGTGGCAATGGAATTGCAATATGCGGTTCGGTGAGACGACTTCCGGCCCCACATGGTATTGGTTTGACCTGACAGTGCCGAACAAATTTGTTCCAGGCCATGGGCAAATTGTTTCCCACAGCGATACTGCGGCATTTCCTACATGGACCGATTATATCGGAAATCAGGAGGGTGAAACGAATGAATAGCAGGTTATTGAGACTTGCGGGTAGCCGTGCGATGTTCTTGATCGTTGGCATTAGCATCGAAGCTGGCGCTGATGATGGGGGCGTCACTTTTACCAATCAATGCGCAACAAATGCATCGGCAAATCTATTGATGACTGTTACATACCCGACCGGGCCTGTTGCTTGGACTTCCGCTACCGTAAATATAGCAATAAAAAATCTTGGCACGAATACTTATGTCGTGCTTGACTGGGGATCGCGTCGTTTTGAAGGGACACGGGTGTGGCTCACTTACAGTAATGGCGCACCGGTGGCACCGTTGAACTATCCGTACACACCTCTCATTACTCCGTTATCTGAATCATGGCTGGAATATGATCGTTACGGTGCGCAATACTTTCTAACGCCCGGGCGGGAGACGGCCATTGTACACAGGCTTTCGGAATATTATATGCAGCCGACGACCAGCATGTGCCGTGTGATAGCGGTGTTTGATTCAAACATCGCCTCTTGCACGAACTTCGTGCCCGAAGTCCATGCTTTCGACCACTGGGCTTATTTGCTTGGATCCACGACTCCGTATGTTTCAACAAACGGTCCGCCCAATTACCATGTTGAATTACGCGGTGCTTCAATAATGGTAGATATGGCAATACCGTAGGAATCCAAGATAGCATCTGCATGATAGAGTACGAGAATGGGATGATGTGATCACGCCTCATAAAGCAAATCAACACTGGCCAAAGTTCCAATGATTGGAAATGAACGATGCTGATAAGTTACAATGATTGGAAGATACTGCTTGAGCGGAGGGTTGTTGCCGACACGAATGCCATGGCGGCTGCGGCGTGGGGCGGAGACCCGCTCTGGATCAAGCAATGTGGTGACGACCTCTGCGGCGGCGGTGTTGCCGGCCTGCTCAAGACTGCCACCAAGGCCAGCGCAAAGCGTGGCGAGTATCGGTTCATGCTTGCGGATACATGCACCGGCGTTTATTATCGGGTTCTTGCCGGGGAGAAGGACACCTCTTTCAGTCCAACGGTTGCCCGAGGGCCGATGCAGTTCTTTGCCCGAGGCACGGGCGGTGCCGTCTATTTCAGCCCGACCAACTCAGTG